>NZ_JARJHW010000009.1:0-79523 GCF_040560175.1 Streptomyces panacea | reverse complement strand
GCCGCTGACGCCAAGGCAAATGACGACACGTCAGTCACGTCGAGTACGGCTCCGCTGCGCGTCCTGCTCGGTTACGCCAGGCCGCACCGCCTCGTCCTGGGCGCCACACTGCTGCTCCTCCTGGCCGCGAGCGGGGCGGGCCTCGTGCAACCGCTGGTGGCGCAGCACGTACTGGACGGACTCGGCGACGGCACCGGGGTCATGGGGCCCGTACTGCTCCTGGCCACCCTGGTCGTCCTGGGGGCAGTGCTCACCGGACTCCAGTCCTGGTGGCAGCAGCGCACCTCGGAGCGGGTGGTGCGGCAGATCCGCCGGGATCTGGTGTTCCGGCTGATCCGGCTGCGGGTGCCCGAGCTCGACCGCCGCGCGCCGGGCGATCTCATCTCCCGCGTCACCTCCGACAGCACCCTCGTGCAGAACGCCGCGACCGAGGGCCTGGTGATGGTCGCCAACGGCGTGCTCAGCATCCTGGGGGCCGTGGTCCTGATGGGCCTGGTGCATCCGGGACTGCTCGGGGTGACCATGGCGGTGCTGCTCGGCGTCACGCTGGTGATGGTGCTCATCCTGCCGCGGATCCGTGAGGCGGTCGCCCGCTCGCAGGAGTCGATCGGCGCCGTCGGCGCGGCGCTCGACCGGGCGCTGGGCGCGGCCAGGACCGTGAAGGCCAACGGCGCGGAGGGCCGGGAGACGGCGTTCGCGGGACAGGCCGTCGACGGCGCGTACCGGGCGGGTCTGGTCGGCGCGCGGTACGTGGCGATGGTGAAGGTGCTGTCCGGCGTCTCCATCCAGGCGGCGTTCCTCGCCGTGCTCGGGGTGGGTGGCGCGCTGGTCGCCTCGGGGAGTCTGGAGGCGTCGGCGCTGATCGCGTTCCTGCTGTACGTGTTCTACCTGGCGAGCCCCATCGGCTCGCTGGTCGCGGGGCTGGGGATGCTCCAGCAGGGGCTCGGCGCCGTGGGGCGTATCGAGCAGGTCGGGCGGATGCCGATCGAGGACGACGTCGACGGGGACGGCACCGAGGCGAACGGCGTTGCGCGCGGGGGCCGTTGGGACGGGACGGACGCGCCGCCGGTCGAGTTCCGGGACGTCCACTTCTCCTACCCGGACCGGTCCCCCGCGCTGCGCGGCATCTCCTTCACGGTGCGCGGCGGCACCCAGAGCGCGCTGGTGGGTCTGTCGGGTGCGGGAAAGACCACGATGTTCGCGCTGCTCCAGCGGTTCTACGAGCCGGCGGCCGGCCGGATCCTGATCGGTGGCGTGGACATCGCCACCCTGCCCCGTGCCGAGGTACGCCGCCGGATCGCCTATGTCGAGCAGGAGTCCCCCGTCATGGCGGGGACGATCGAGGAGAATCTCACGTACGCGGCCTCGGACGTGTCGGACGAGGAGGTCGCGGAGGTGCTGCGGCTGACGCGGCTCGACTCGCTGATCGAGCGGCTTCCCGACGGGCTGCGGACGGAGGTCGGCAGCCGGGGGGTCGCACTCTCGGGCGGTGAGCGGCAGCGGCTCGCCATCGCGCGCGCTCTGCTGCGCGGTCCCGAGGTGCTGCTGCTCGACGAGGCGACGGCGCAGCTCGACGCGAACAACGAGCGGGCGCTGCGCGAGGCGGTCGAGCAGGCGGCGCGGCGCTGCACGGTGCTGCTGATCGCGCACCGGCTCTCCACGGTGACGGGCGCGGATCAGATCGTGGTGCTCGAACACGGTCGGGTACGTGGCACGGGAACCCACCGGGAGCTGGTCGAGGCGGATGTGCTGTACCGCGAACTGGCCGCGTCCCAGATGCTGGTGGGTGACGACACGGAGGTCTCCGCGATCACCGGTGTCGGTGGACCGGCCGGGGAGCCGGTGCCGGTGAATCGGTGAGAAGGACGTGAGGGCATTCCGCGATCGAGCGGAATGCCCTCACCAGTTCTCAGTTCTTCTCAGTTGTTCCGAGCTGTTCTCGGCCGTTCCGGATCAATGCGATCCGGTCAGCCGGTAATGGAGTTCAGGGCTGCCAGATATCCGTCCCTGTGGCCTTCCACATTCGGGTGGTAGGACTCGTTGATCTTGTCCCACTCCAGGCTCGTCACCCATTCCGAACCACCCGAGCAGAGGGTGTGCGGGTCGAATGCGGGACGCGGGTCGAGGAAGGTGAATCCGGCCTCGGCCGCGCGGCTCGCCATAATGTCGTTCAGCACGTCGGCCGCTGAATTCATGGCCGAACGCTCGGCGTCGCTGAGACCGAAGATCCCGCAGGAACCGCCGATCTTGTAGAGCCGCGGGTAGCCCACGACGACGACCTTGGCCGACGGGGCGGCGGCCCGCACCGCGCCGTAGGTCTGCGCGAGCGCGGGAGACAGCGCGCCGGTGGCGGCCTGCTTCGCGAGCTCGACTCCGGCGATGCAGTCCGCGTCGTCGATCGTCAGGATGCAGTTCGTCAGGACATCGACGAAACCGACGTCGTTGCCTCCGACCTGCACCGTTACCAGGGTGGTGTCGGCGGTCAGCTGCGGTATCTGGGTGCTGGCCACATCGGCCGTGGTCGCGCCGGAGCACGAGGCCTCGACGAAACCGGTGGACGGGTGCTGGGCGGCCCAGAGCCGGGGGTAGGTCAGCGGACCTCGCCGGCACGGGTCGTCGGGGTTGTCGTAGGTACGCGTACCGGGGGCGACCGCGTAGGAGTCGCCGATGGCCACGTACTTACCGGCCGCCTTCGGTGCCGCGGTCGCTGTGGGGGCTACGGTTGCGGCTACGACCATTGCCAGAAGTGCGGCGATGAGTGGTCTTTTCGAACGCACGAATACTTCTCCGATGAGTGGGGTCATGGACTCTATATAAATAGCACCACTTGATGCCGCGCGGTATACCCGGTCATAAATTATCTGACGGCAATTCAGGAGGCTCCCCCGCGGGCACGCAACCTTCATGCAACGTTGGGTGCGGTTCACTGGCGGGATGAGTGAAGAGGAGAGAGCGCGCGTGGAGGTGACTCCGGCCGCCGCCGACCTGATACGGCAACTGCGGGCGGACCACGGGCCGCTGATGTTCCACCAGTCGGGCGGCTGCTGCGACGGCAGCGCGCCCATGTGCTACCCGGACGGCGAGTTCCGCACGGGGAACTCGGACGTGCTCCTGGAGTCCCTGGAGGTCGAGGGCGTCACGGAGCCGGTGCCGTTCTGGATGTCGGTGAGCCAGTACGAGGCCTGGCGGCACACCCGGCTGATCGTCGACGTTGTGGAGGGGCGCGGCAGCGGTTTCTCGCTGGAGGCGCCGGAAGGGGTGCGGTTCCTGATCCGCTCCCGGCTGGTCGGCTGAGCCGCCGCCGGGGCCGCCGCACCCCCGTTCCGGACTACGGCTGGAGGCTGCTCACCACGTTCGCGGTGGAGTTGATCCCGTCCTGGATGGTCGGCGCCATGCTCGTGCCCGCGAGGAAGAACCCGAGCAGCATGCAGCAGATGGCGTGTCCCAGCTTGAGTCCGCCGTTGCGCAAGAAGATCACGGTGAGTACCACCAGTAGCAGCACCAGTGAGATCGAAATGGCCATCGCCAACCTCCTCCGCCGCGCCGGAATTGCGGCATTCGGCCGTCAGTCTGGCGGAGCGGAGGGGCCGTTCGGGCAACTGGCGTGTAGGCCGTACGGGTTGACTACCGGTTACTTTCCGTCGTCTGCCCGGCTACCGGTCGTTCTTGGCGAGGAAGCTCTCCAGGCCGGCCAGGTCGTCCGTGTTGACGTGGTCGACCCCGGCGTCGAGCAATTCGGACCACACGGCGTCGCGGGCGGGCCCCGCCAGGTCGGGGGTCGCCCAGAATCGGACGCGCTGGCCCCGCCGGTGGGCGGTGCGGACGATGCGGTGCAGTTCGGCGCGCTCGGCGGCGGGGAACGCGCCGACGCCCAGCCAGGTGAACCTCGTTGTCCAGTTGCTGCTGATGAGCGGCACGAACGAGGCCGGCGCCGCGCTGCCGAGGTCGTCGAGCCGCCCGTCGTAGAAGGCGTGGCGGACCCGCTGTGCCTCAATCGGGACACGGGCGGCGCGGTCGCCGGAGATGACCGGGGTGACGGCGCCGTACCGTACCGCGCCGTGGGAGTAGGTGCTCAGCATGGAGCGGTAGGCGCGCAGTTGGCGGTGCAGCTCCAGATAGGCGGCGGCGCCGTCCGCCTTGATGTCGACGAGCAGCTGTACCGGCCGGTGGTGGCCCCGGTACACGGCACCGCCGTTGGCCCTGACCCGGTCGCGCAGCGGGTCGAGGTAGAGCGAGCGGAGCGTACGCGTGGGGTCGAGCGTCTCGGGTTCGTGGGCGACCAGCAACTCGCCGCCGACCAGGAAGACATCGGCCTCGACACTGGTGAAGCGGTGCGACAGGGCGTCGTGAAGGGGCCGCTCGTGCAGATAGTCGTTGTGCGCGTGGGCGCGGCGCAGCGGCTCGGGGCCGCCGCCCCGCTCGGTCGCCTGCGCGTACGAGGGTACGGCGACCGCTCCGGCGAGCGCGGCGGCGAAGGTGGTCACCGCTCTGCGTCGGGTGGTGAGGGCCATGATGCCTCCGAGGTCGGTGGGGCGAACGGCTAGGGCGTGCCGAGTATCCGCTCCCAGCCGGCCCGAGCGGCAGGGTCTTACGAAGAGTTCGACCAGCCGACGGCTGCGATTCAGACAGCCTCGGCGATCTCCGGCCAGCGGACCGTACGGTCGCACCAGCGCTCCAGCAGGACCCGGTCGTGGCCGACGGCCAGCAGCCCGGCGCCCTGGGCGCGCCGGTACTCCTCGACCACCGTGACCAGCGCGGCGGTGGTCGACGCGTCGAGCATCGCGGTCATCTCGTCGCAGACCAGCCAGCGCGGTCGCAGCACCAACGCGCGTGCGAGGCAGGCGCGTTGGAGCTGACCGTCGCTGACCTCGTGCGGTCTGCGGCCGAGCAGTTCGCCGGTGAGCCCCACCGTGCGCGCCAACTCGCCCACCCGGTCGGTCACTTCGTCCCGGCGGCCGTTGGCGCGCAGTGGCTCGGCGATCAGATCGCTCAGCCGGAGCCGGGGGTCGGCCGACAGCCGCGGCTGCTGGAAGACGACCCCGATCGCGGTGCGTTGGGCCTTCGGGGCTCGGTGACGCCAGCCGGTGACGCGTCGGCCGTCGAGGGTCACGGTGCCGGCGTCGGGCCGGTGCAGCAGGGCGGCGACCCGGGCGAGGGTCGACTTGCCGCAGCCGCTGGGGCCGAGGAGCCCCACGGACTCGCCGGGGGCGACGGTGATGGACGCGTCCTTGACGACGGGGGCGCCGCGTTCGTATCCGGCGGTGATGCCGAGGAGTTCAAGCATCGACGCGCTCCTCGGCGTGGTGGCAGGCGACGGACGAGCCGGGCCCCGGTGTCAGGGCGGGCAGGGTGGCGCAGAGATCGGTGGCCCGTGGGCAGCGGGCGGCGAAGGCGCAGCCGGCGGGGAGGTCGCCGAGTTCGGGCGGCATGCCGGGGATGGCGGTGAACTCCCGGTCGGGAAGGGCGTCGAGCAGGCCGCGCGCGTAGGGGTGGCGCGGCCCGTGGCCGCCGAAGAAGCGCTCCGCCGGGCCGATCTCGACGATCCGGCCCGCGTACATGACGGCGACGCGGTCGGCGATCCGCTCGGCCGCCGCCAGGTCATGGGTGATCATCAGCAGGGCGCGGCCGTCGTCGGTGTGCCGGCGCAGTTCGTCGGCCGTGCGGTCCACCAGTTCGCGGTCGAGCCCGGTGGTCGGCTCGTCGGCCAGCAGCAGCGGGGCGTCGCCGATCAGCGCGAGGGCGGTCGCGGCGCGCTGTGCGAGGCCGCCGGAGAGTTCGTGCGGGTAGCGGTCGAGGTGGTCGGCGGGGTAGGCCGCGCGTTCGGCGGCGGCCTCGGCGGCCTTGGTGGCCGCCGGCCCCCGGGCGCCCGTCAACTCGCGCACCACCTCGACGAGTTGGGACCGTACGGTACGCACGGGGGTGAGGTGCGCGGCGGGGCTCTGCGGTACGAGGCCGATGCGCCGGCCCCGTACGGTGCGGGCCAGGGTCCGTTCGTCGGCGGCGAGCAGGTCCACGGGGTCGGCGCCATGAAGCAGGGCGGAGCCGGTGGTCTGCGCGTTGCCCGGCAGCAGGCCGAGCAGTGCCGACGCGAGGACGGATTTGCCGCAGCCGCTCTCGCCGACGAGCGCGAGGCACTCCCCCACGGCGAGGTCGAAGGTGGCGTCGGTGACGGCGGCGATGTGCCGCCCGCCGCGCATCCGGAAGCGGACGCCGAGACCGCGCACCGACAGCGCGGGCGGGGCGGCCGGCGAAGACTCGGGTGTGGGGGTCACAGCATCAGCTCCGATCGGCGGCGCGGATTGATCCGTTCCCGCCACACACCGGCGAGCCCGGCGATGGCGAGGGTCGGGACGATCAGGAACAGCCCGGGGAAGAGCGTCGGCCACCAGTCGCCGGCGAGCAGCGAACCGCGCGCCGTCTGCACGAGATTGCCGAGACTCGCCTGGTGGCTGGGCAGCCCGAGGCCGAGGAAGGAGAGCGCCGACTCGTGCCACATGGCGTGCGGCACCATCAGTACGGCGGCGAGCCCCGCCTGCGGCAGTACCCCCGGCAGCAGATGGCGCACCGTGATGCGCCACCGCGAGGAGCCGCCGGAGACCGCGGCGTCCACGTACGGCCGCGCGCGCAGCGACAGGACCTCGGAGCGGACGATCCGGGCGGTGGAGAGCCAGTGGGTCAGTGCGACCGAGACGATCACCGGCCAGACGCCGGGCCGGAACATCGCGACGATGAAGATGCCGAGGAGCAGGTGCGGCACCGACGAGAAGGTGTCGACGAGACGCATGACGACGCGGTCGGTCCAGCCGCCGAAGGCCGCGGCGGCGGCGCCCACGGCGGTGCCGACGACGGTGGCCGCGAGGGCGGCGACCAGTCCGACGAGGAGTGAGACGCGCAGCCCGTACACACAGCGCAGGAGCAGATCGCGGCCCACCTCGTCGGTCCCGAACGGGTGTGCCAGGGACGGCGGTTGGAGTTTGAGCGCGAGGTCGACGGCCTGCTCGTCGAGCTGGACGACCGGCGGTACGACCAGGACGGCCAGCGCCACGACGGCGACGATGACGGCCGAGGTGACGGCACGGAGCGATCGCGTCGAGCGGCGGCCGCGTCCGCGCGAGCGCCACCGCGCGCCGCTCTCCGCGGGAACGCTGTGCGCGGTGGTGTCAGCCATCGAAGCCCACCCTCGGGTCGGCGAGTCCGTACAGCAGGTCGGAGAGCAGGTTGCCGATGAGCACGGCCGCCGTGGCGAGCACGGTGAGCGCCGCCAGCAGCGGGAAGTCCACGGACGTCGCCGCCTCGACGGTGGCCGCCGCGATACCGGGCCAGCTGAAGACCGTCTCAATGAGGAGCGCGCCGGTGATGAGTTCGGGGACGCGCGAGCCGATGAGGGTGAGCATCGGCAGCATCCCGGAGCGCCAGGCGTGTCCGAGCAGGACGGTGCGCTCGCTCAGCCCCCGGGCGCGCGCGCCGCGTACGGGGTCCTCCTCCAGCGCGTCGGCGACCCCTTGCCGTACGTAGAGGTAGAACCACGGCATCTGCGAGACACCGAGCACGGCCGCCGGCAGCACCAGGTGCGAGGCAACCTGCCCGAAGGTGACGACGTCGCTCCCCGAGTCGGTGAGACCGCCGGCCGGCAGGACACCGAGCCGCAGGGCGAAGAACCAGATCGCGAGCAGCCCCAGCCAGAACGCGGGTGCGGCTTCCAGGGTGTACGCGGCCGAGGTGACGCAGCGGTCGAGCCAGCCGCCGGGGCGGCGGGCGGCGGCCACCCCGAGCGCGGTGCCGAGCAGGATCGCGAGGACGAAGGCGGTGGTGGCCAGGAGCACGGACCAGCCGAGGCGTTCGGTGACCACGTCGGCGACCGGCCGGCGCATGACGGCGGAGTCGCCGAGATCGCCGGTGACGGCCGATGTCAGCCACTGCCACCAGCGTGCGACGAGCGGCTGGTCGACGCCGAGGTTGGCGCGCAGTTGGTCGAGGGTCTCCTGGGAGGCGCTGAGGCCGGCGGTGCCGGCGTACGCCTTGACGGGGTCGAACGGTGAGGCGGCGGCGACGGCGAAGACGCCGAAGGTGACGACCAGCAGGACGGGCGCGGCGAACAGCAGCCGCCGCGCCGTCATGCGGGCCATCGCCCCCCACGGGAGGCGGCGGTTCACGGTGTACGGGCCCACTTCTCGACGTTCCACCAGGGGCCCGAGGCGAGTCCGTGGTCGTGCGGTTCGACCTGGGTGGTGAGGGTGCCCCAGGTGTCGTTCACGACGTACACATGGTCGATGTGGGTGAGGAAGGTGTACCCGGGGTCCTTCGCCAGTTCGCGCTGGACGGTGTCGTACGCGGCCTTGCGGGCGGGCTTGCGCCCGCTCTCGCGCCCGGTGTCGAGGGCTTTGTCCACGGCCGGGTTGTCGTACCAGGCCATGTTGTTGAAGCCGTCCCCGGCGAGGCCGGAGTTGAGGAGGCCGAACTGGTCGAAGTCCGGGTCGCCCGGGGCTCCGCCGCCCGCCAGGACGGCGTCGGTCCTCATCCGCGGCTCGATGACCTCCCACGTACCGGCCTGGGTCCTGATGTCGATCCCGGCCTTCTTGGCGTCGGAGGCGTAGGCGAGGGCGTGGTCCTGGCGGAGTTTGTCACCGGTCAGGTACCAGAGCGGGAAGGTGGCGCGTACGCCGTCCTTCGTACGGACGCCGTCCCGGCCGGCCTGCCAGCCCGCCTCGTCGAGGATCTTCTTCGCCCGCGCGAGGTCGTGCGGGCGCTCGGTGCCCTTGGTGAACCACTCGCTGTCGGTGGGCACCGGGCCGTAGGCGGCCCTGCCCGCGCCGTCGAGGATCTTGTCGACCATGGTGTCGCGGTCGACGGCGACGTCGAGCGCGCGGCGGACGGCGGTGTCGCCCGCGACCTTGTTGTGGGTGGGGAGGGTGACGGTGCGGTAGTCGTACGTCGTGGCGGCGTAGGTCCGTCTGCCCTTGTCGTTCTCGAAGCCCTTGGCCAGGTTGGGCGGCAGGATCGCGCCGTCGAGGTCACCGGCGCGCAGCCGGGTGGCGCGTACGTCGTCGTCCTTGATGATCGCCATGGTGAACTTCTTGACCGTGGCCTCGCCGCCCCAGTAGTCCGGGTTGGCCTTGAAGCTGATCTTCTCGCCCTTGGACCAGTTGGTCAGGAGGTACGGCCCGGTGCCGACCGGTTTGCTGGTGAACGGCCCGGAGTTGACGTCCTGTCTGCCCGCCACGTGCTCCGGCGCGATGGGGAGCACGGTGCGCTGGGCGAAGGGCGCGTACGGGTACTTCAGGGTGAAGACGACGGTGCTCTCGCCCTTGGCCGTGACGTCCTTGATGGCGGCCAGCTCGGTCCTGGAGGGGTTGTTGGTCTTCGCGTCCAGGATGGTGCGGTAGGTGAAGACGACGTCCGCCGCGCTGAAGGGCTTGCCGTCGCTGAACTTCACGTCGTCGCGCAGTTGGTAGGTGTAGGTCATGCCGTCGGGGGCGACCTCGGGGAGCGCGGAGGCGAGGGCGGGCTTCAGATTCATCTCGCCGTCGACCGCGAGAAGCCCGTCGAAGAGTTTGGAGTTGCCGTCCTTGCCGTAGCCGAGCAGCGGGCTGAGGCTGTCCGGCTCGTAGGCGATCCCGACGACGGCGGACTCCTGGTCCCCACCGCCGTCGCCGGAGCCGCTGTCCGGGTTCGAGCAGGCCACGACGGTGAGGGCCAGCGAACCGGCCAGCGTCGCCGCGGCCATGCCACGTATCGAACGGGCGGTCATGGATTCCACACCCCTACTGAAGATCAAACGTTATTGCGAACGACTCGCAATTAAACAGTATGTAAAGGGGTGCTTGTCCAGGTGGTGTCCCGGTCGAACGGCGGCCGGAACTAGGCCCTGTCCTGGCGCAACGGCGCGCCCGGCACTCCGGGCGCGGGCAGGCCGGTCAGCGTCGCGAGGCTGTCACGGTGCGATCCGGTCGAACCCAGCGCGATCTCATCGGACTTGGCCCGTTTGAGATACAGATGCGCGGGGTGCTCCCAGGTCATGCCGATGCCGCCGTGGAGCTGGACGCACTCCTCGGCCGCGTGCACGGCGACCCGGCCGCAGTAGGCCTGGGCGACCGCCACGGCGAGTGGTGCGTCGGGGCTGCCGGTGGCCAGCGCGTCGGCGGCGTTACGGGCGGCGGAGCGGGCCGAGACGACCTCCAGCCACAGGTGCGCCATCCGGTGCTTCAGCGCCTGGAACGAGCCGATGGGGCGGTTGAACTGGTGCCGTTCACGGGTGTGCCGAACCGTCTCCTCCAAGCACCATTCGGCGAGGCCGAGTTGCTCGGAGGCGAGCAGCCCCGCGCCGGCCAGCAGTCCGCGGCGTACGGCGGCCTCCGCCGTCTCCGTGTGCGCGAGCCGGGTCCCGGCGGCGAGGGCGGCGGCGTCCACCGTGACGGTGGAGAGCGGGCGCGTGAGGTCGAGCGGGGTCCGCGCCCGTACGGTGACGCCGGGCGCCGCCGTCCCGACCGCGTACAGCCCGTCGTCGCCGAGGACGAGCAGGACATCGGCGATGGCGGCGTCGGCCACGGCCCCGATCTCGTGCCCCGTCCCGCCACCCGGGACCGTGTCGGGGAGCGGGGTGTCCGGTCCGGTGGAGAGCGGGACGGCGAGCACGGCGACCGTACGGCCCTCGGCCAGCGCGCCGAGCAGCTCCGCGACGGCGGGGACCGCCCCGCCCAGGGCCAGCAGCGTCTGCGTCGCGATGACCGAACTGGTCAGGTACGGCGCGGGCGTGACCGCCCGGCCCAGCTCCTCCAGCACCACCGCGGCTTCGCGGTGGCTCGCGCCCTGGCCGCCGAGCGCTTCCGGTACGAGCAGCCCGGCCGCGCCGATCCCGGCGGCGAGCGACGTCCAGAGCGCGGTGTCGTAGGGGGCGGCCGACTCGGCGCGGGCGAGCGCGGCGGGGACATCGGCGCGGTCGGTGAGCAGGGACCGCACGGCGGCGCGCAGGTCGTTCTCCGCCTCGGAGTACAGCAGGTCGGGCGCGGTCTCGGCGTCAGCTGTCTCGGCGGTCGCGGCGGTGGCGGCGGTCGCGGCGGTGGCGGCGGTCGCGGTAGTGACGGCGGTCGCGGTGTCCACGGTGCTCATCGGTTGAGGTCCTTCCATGCGACGTCCTTGTCGTTGCGGGGCTCGGCGGGCAGGCCGAGGACGCGTTCGGCGACGATGTTGAGCAGTACCTCGCTCGTACCGCCCTCGATGGAGTTGCCCTTCGAGCGCAGATAGCGGTAGCCGGCCTCACGGCCGGTGAAGTCGACGAGTTCCGGGCGCCGCATCGACCAGTCGTCGTACAACAGGCCGTCGTCGCCGAGCAGTTCGACCTCAAGTCCGCTGATCTCCTGATTGAGGCGGGCGAACGACAGCTTCAGGCCCGAGCCTTCGGGACCCGGCCTGCCCACCGCGAGCTGCTGGCGCAGCCGTTCGCCGGTCAGCCGCGCCACCTCGGCGTCCACCCAGAGCGCGAGAAGGCGCTGGTGCAGATCGTGGGTGCGCAGCTCGGGGCGTTCGCGCCAGGTCCGGGAGACGGTGCCGATCATGCCGCCCTCGCGCGGGAGACGGGCGCCGCCGATCGAGACCCGTTCGTTCATGAGGGTGGTCCGGGCGACCCGCCAGCCGTCACCGACCGCGCCGAGCCGGTGGGCGTCGGGGATCCGGACGTCGGTGAGGAAGACCTCGTTGAACTCGGCCTCGCCGGTTATCTGGCGCAGCGGCCGGACGTCGACGCCGGGGTCGGTCATGTCGCAGATGAAGTAGCTGATGCCCCCGTGCTTGGGCAGGGCGGGGTCGGTACGGGCGATGAGGATGGCCCAGCGCGCGAGATGGGCGCTGGAGGTCCACACCTTCTGCCCGTTGACGATCCAGTCACCGCCGTCGCCGTCCGCTCCCCCGTCGCCGCCCTCGCCGTCCGCTCCCCCGTCGCCGTCGCGCACCGCGCGGGTCCCGAGCGCGGCGAGATCGGACCCGGCGCCCGGCTCGCTGAACAGCTGGCACCAGACTTCCTCGCCGACCCACAGGGGCCGCAGGAAGCGGCGCTTCTGTTCGTCGGTGCCGAACCCGAGGATGGTGGGCGCGGCCATGCCGAGGCCGATGCCGATACGGCGCGGGTCGTTGTCGGGAGCGCCGGCGGCGGCCAGTTCGGCGTCGACGACCGACTGGAGGGAGCGCGGGGCGTCGAGTCCGCCGAGACCGGCCGGGAAGTGCACCCACGCGAGTCCGGCGTCGAAGCGGGCCTTGAGGAAGTCGGCCGGTTCCGTGCCGGCCGGCGGGTGCGCGGCGAGCAGGTCCTCGGTACGGCGGCGCAGTTCGGCCGCGTCTATCGCGTTCACCGGGCGCTCGCGGCCGGTGCCATGGCGGGGAGCACGACCAGCCGTCCGGTGGTGGTGCCGTCGGCCACGCGCTGGACGGCCGACGCGGCGTCCGCCATCGGTACCCGCTCGCTGATGAGCGGCTTGACGACGCCCTTGGCGGCGAGTTCCGTCAGCTCCTGGTGGCAGCGGAGGATCGAGGCGGGGTCCTTCTGGTTGTACAGGCCCCAGTGCAGACCGACGATCGAGTAGTTCTTCACCAGCGCGTGGTTGAGGGCGGGGGCCGGGATGGTGCCGCTCGCGAAGCCGACGACGAGGATGCGGCCCTCGAAGGCGACGCACTTGGTGGACTTGGTGTACGCGTCACCGCCGACCGGGTCGTAGACGACGTCCGCGCCGCGCCCGCCGGTGAGGTCCTTCACCGCGGCGACGATGTCGTCCGTGCGCCGGTCGATGACATGGTCGCAGCCCAACTCCCTTGCCACGCGCACCTTGTCGGGGCCGCCCGCCACGCCGATGACGGTGGCGCCCGCGGCCTTGCCTAGCTGGACGGCCGCGCTGCCGACGCCTCCGGCGGCGGCGTGCACGAGCAGCGTCTCGCCCGCCTGGAGACGCGCCCTGCGGTGGAGTCCGAACCAGCCCGTCTGGTAGCCGATGTGCAGGGCCGCCGCCTCGGCGTCGTCGAGCGATTCGGGCGCGGGGAGCACCGCGGCCTCGTCGGCGACGACGTATTCGGCGAGTCCGCCGCCCGGAAGGGTGGGGGTCGCGATGACGCGCCGTCCGTCCCGGGTCTCACCGCAGACCTCGACGCCCGGAGTGAAGGGCAGCGGCGGACGGACCTGGTACCGGCCCCGGCAGAGCAGGGCGTCGGGGAAGTTGATGTCGGCCGCGAGGACCTTCAGCAGGAGCTGGCCTTCCTCCGGTGTCGGCCGGTCCACCTCGTCCAGCCGCATCACCTCGCTCGGCTCGCCGTTCCGGTGCACTCGCCATGCCTGCATTCGGGGGCCTCCACAGATGAGGGTGGGTACGCGCTCCCCCGCATACTAAGCGGTCGCTTGCCCTCTGGGAACAGTCCCGCCACCGCCGGGAACAGGGCCGTCGTCGCCGTAACGCGCGACGGCCAGCACCGCCATGTCGTCGCTGCGTCTGCCCTTCGTCCACCGGCCGACCGACGAGAACAGGGCCCCGATCAGCCGCTCCGGGTCCCCGTCCGGGACCGGCGTCAGCTCGCTGAGGGGGTCGTAGAAGGTCCCCGCCGCGTTCCGCGCCTCCGTCACCCCGTCCGTGACGCAGAGCAGGGTGGCGCCGACGGGGAAGTCGTGCGAGTGGGGCCCACCGATGCCGGGCGCGAGGTTCCGCATTCCCAGCGGGGGCATCGCCTGGCCGGTGTCCAGCCGGCGCACCTGGCCGCCCTGTACGAGATAGGGGGCGGGATGGCCGCAGCTCAGCAGCCGCAAGGTGGCGCCGCGCCGGTCGATCTCGACCAGGAGCGCGGTGGCGAAGGCCTCGGCGGCGTCGACGGCGAACGGGTCGGCGTACTGCTCGACGGAACGGACGACGGCGCGGTCCAGCCGTTCGGCGAGCCCCACCAGGTCGGCCTCGGACTCCGCGCGCTCACGGAACGCGCCGACGATGACGGAGACGGCGGACACCGCGCCGAGGCCCTTGCCACGCACGTCGGCGATGACCATCCGGAGGCCGAAGGGTGTCTCCTCCACCGCGTAGAGGTCGCCGCCGATCCGGGCGGCGGCTTCCGCAGCTTCGTAGCGGCAGGCGACGGTCATCGGGCCGATGATCCTGGGCAGCGGAGGCAGCACGGCCCGCTGCAGTTCCTCGGCGGTGGATCTGACCACGGAGAACTTCGCGCTCTGACTGTCGAGCATGCGCCGTACGGCGAGCGCGAGAGCGGAGGCGATCACGATTTCCAGCAGCTGTACGGTCGCGGACGCGAAGCCGTGGTGCGCCTGGATCGCGGAGACGCTGGTGAGCCCGATGCCGACGGCCACGATCAGCAGGGTGTAGCGGAACGTGCCACTGATGGCCGCCGCCATGGCGGCGACGGCGATGAGCGCGGCGCCGCTGACGATCTTGGGCGTCACCAGTTCGAGGCCGACGGAACCGACGAGCAGCACCGGGGGCAACCAGGGGTACTGCTGAAGACGGGAATGCCCCTGGTCCATGTCACCGGTCCTTCTTCGCCGAGCCCGTCTCTCCATCCAGTAACCACATCACGGGACCAACGGGTTCACCGCGCTACGAAACTACTCAAAATACACAAAAAGCGTAACTCGCTCGCCGGGCTGCCATGTCAGCGGGCGAAGACCTCGAAGGGCACCGCCGGCCGGCCGCCGAAGCGCGGGGCCGCCTGAAGCGCGCTGGCCGTGAGGAAATTACGGCAGTGAACCTCGGGGTCCTCGATCGTCAGCACCTCGATGTACGTGCGGTGTTCGAGCAGCGACCGCACGGAGCGTTCCAGCCCGGCCGTCGCGTCGACGGCGTGCGTCGGGGTCGCGGACCCCGCGACCGCGACCCAGCGCACGCCGTCCCACGGCTGGAGCCCCCGCTCGGTCAGTTCGGGAAAGATCCACCGGTTCCCCGCGTCGCCGGCGGCGTCGAGCGTGGCGCGCCCGACGGCGCGGTGGTCCGGGGTGTTCCAGGCGGTGCCGCCCCAGGTGTCACGGTGGTTGAGGGTGATGACCAGCTCGGGGCGGTAGCGGCGGATCGCCGCCGCGATGTCGCGGCGCAGCGCGAGCCCTTCCTCGATCACACCGTCCTTGTGGTCCAGGAAGACCACCTCGGACACGCCGACGACGGCGGCGCTCGCCCGCTGTTCCCGCTCGCGCAGCGGGGCGGCGGTGGCGGGGTCGATCGTGTCGATCCCGGCCTCGCCCCGGCTGGCGAGCAGATACGTGACCTCACGGCCCTCGTCGGTCCAGGCGGCGACGGCCGCCGAGCAGCCGTACTCCAGGTCGTCGGGGTGCGCGACCACGGCGAGGGCGCGCTGCCAGTCGGCGGGCATGGGAGCGAGCTGTTCGGTCGATTCACTCATGTCCGCAGATTAAGCAGGCGGCGCGCCCGCGCGCAGCGCTCCCCGCGTCCCGCCGCGCGTCAGATGTCGATGCCGGCCGGATGGCGCCGACCGGATGGCGCCGGGAGTCAGATCTCGCCGCGGGCCAGGCCGAGCAGCCGGTCGAGCACCCGTGGGCCCGAGGACCGGAGGCCGTCGTGCTCGTACTCGTCGGTGACCCAGGTGCGCAGGCCCCGGATGCCGCGCGCCGTCTCCAACGAGTGGCCGGTGTCGACGTACATGTCGTCGTGGTAGACGGCGGCGGCGACCGGGACCTCGTTGGCGGCCAGCCGGGCGGGGTCGTACAGCGCGGGCCAGTCCCGGCGGGCGGCCAGCAGTTCGGCGGTCTCGCGCAGCGGGCGCAGCGCGGGGTCGGCGGTGAAGTGCCAGGGGTGGATCGTCTCGCCGGTGAACAGCAGCGGGGTGTCCCCGGCCAGGGTCCGCGCCGCGTCGAACCGGGGGAATTCCGCGCGTACCCGCTCGGCCGACCAGGCGGTGGGGCGGGTGTCCTGGGCGTAGATCGACTCGTGGACAAGCGCGTACAGGGGATGCCCGGCGAAGGAGAGCTGTGCGGCCACGCTCTCCTGGAAGGCGTCGGACAGTTCCTGGCCGCCCGCCGTGGGCACGAAGGCGTTCTCCAGCAGTTGGTGCAGCTGGTGGGTGCCGTCGCCGCCGCCGAGGAGGATGCCGAGCGACTGGAACGCCTCGGGTGTCAGCGTGTAGCCGTTCGGCAGGACGGGGCGGTGCTCGGCGATGTGCCCGACGATGCGGCGGGCCCGCTCGACGTCCTGCGGATAGCGGGCGTAGTGCGCGGCGACCTTGCGCTCGATACGCGGATAGGCGGCGCGGTAGATGTCGTCGGGCCCGGCGTGGAGCGCGGGCAGACCGCCGGTGATCAGTACGGTACTCAGGCCCTCGGGCGCGGCGGAGAGATAGCGGACGGCGCAGAAGCCGCCGAAGCTCTGGCCGAGCACGGTCCACGGGGCGCCGCCGGTCAGCTGCGGTCGGATGGCCTCGCAGTCGCGCACGATGTTGTCGGACCTGAAGAGGGCGAGGTGGTCGGCCTGTTCCCGCGGGCCGCCGGTCAGCGGGAGGGTCTGGCGGTTGAGAGGGGTGGAGGCCCCGGTGCCGCGCTGGTCGAGGAGGAGCACCCGGAACTCTTCGAGGGCCCGGCCGAGCCACGCCTGGCGTCCGATGAAACGGCGGGCTCCGAAGCCGGGGCCGCCTTCCAGATAGACGAGCCAGGGCAGGTCGGCATCGGCCTTGGAGGGGGCGACGGCCTCGCGGCCGTACAGCTCGATCCGCTCCCCCGACGGATTCGCGTGGTCGAGAGGGACCGAGAAGCGGTGGTCGGTGAGGACGACGCCGGGGTGGCGGTAGCTGGTCACAAGGGCTCCTGGTTCGGTGCGGGTCCGGTCGCCTGTGCCGGCCTGTCGGTCCGTCGATCTCTGGTCCGTCGATCTGCTGGTCCGCCGGCCCATCGGTCCGTGCGCCCGGGACCGTTCGGCCGCGGTGCGTGTACGCGGGTGATCGGCCCCTCCTGGCGTGGCTTCATGATCCGGTTCGAGCAGGTCGGCAAGGTACTACCCAGACGGTACGACGGCCGTCGGCCTGAACAGGCCGATCGAGCCTGCTTCGGGCCGCCTGCTCGTCGGCGGCCGGGACATCTTCGGGGTCGACCCGGTGACCCCGCCCCGTCGACCGCCGGACGACGGGTCAGCCTCGGGCGACCGCGATCGAGCCCTGGAGGCGTTCGCCCGCCTCGTAGACCATGTACGGCACCCCCTTGTCGGTCCCGAAGCTCGGGGCGGCGCTGCGCCCGTTGTCCGGCGCGCTGTTGGCCGAGTCGTAGAAGAGACCGAGATGGCTGCGGCGGCTGAAGTCGTTGCCGACCTCGGTGATCAGCAGATTGCCGCCGTGCTCCTTGTCGGTGTTGTACACGACGTACGTACTGCCGTTCCGGCTCAGCAGGTGCGGGCCGCCGACGTTGTTCGCGCCGACGTCGGAGTGGCGGACGAGTGGCGTCTGGTCGAAGGTCCAGTTGCGGCCGTCGCTCGACCAACCCCACGCGATGTCACGGTGGTTGGACTGGTTGTTGAGCATGAAGAGCATCACGTAGTGCGCGCCGCGCGACGGCAGTTCGTGCGCGAAGACGCGGGCGTACGAGGTCTCGTTGCTGCCCGCGGGCATCATCGAGGTGGTGAGCACCACCTTGTCGTACGTGAAGGTGATGCCGTCCTTGGAGCGGGCGAGGCGGGTCGTGCCGTTCTCGCCGTGGAAGTAGAGCCACAGCTCCTTGAGATCCGCCCGCCAGATGACGTGCGGCGAGGCGACGTGGCTGACCTTGTAGTGCGGCTGCCAGTTGTTGGAGACGATCGGGTTGGCGGTGTACTCGGTGAACGGCCCTTCCAGCGAGTCGCCGTAGGCCAGGCAGATACCGCCGGGCGCGTCGTGCGGGCCGTAGTAGAGGTAGTAGCGGCCCAGCGGGTTCGCCAGCTTGTCGTACACGCCCCGGATGCACGGGAAGATGATCTCGCCGGTGGGGTTGTACTTGAGCTGGGAGGGCGTCAGGAGCGTCTTGAGATACCGGTAGTCGGGGAATCCTCCGGGCGCCGCCGCGACGGCGGGGGCGGCGGCGGCGCTGCCCGCCGTCGCGCCGGTGGCGATCACACCGGAGGTCACCGCGGCTGTCGCGGCCGCCGCACGCAGGAATATCCGACGGCCGGGGTTCCTCGGCCGGTCGTGCGCGTCGTGCCGCTGCTTGTCGCTGTCGTGCTGTGTCATGTCGTGCTCCGTCCCGGGAGTTGAGTGATCACAGATAGGTGGCGGCGGTGACGCAGAATCCGCCGAGCGCGACGGCCCAGACGTACGGCAGGGTCCGCAGCATCACCTGCTGCGGTGTGACCCCCGCGTACTGCGCGCTCCACACGGTCTGGGTGCTGGTCGGGTCCGACACCCCGAAGACCTGGTTGTACGAGGTGGCGAGGCCCAGCACCGCGACGGCCGGGTAGATGCCGGCGGCGATGAGGACACCGGCGATGCCCGCGCCGAGGCCGAAGACGTTCAGCGGCCCCCGGTAGAGGCAGAGTGGTACGAGCAGGGTGAAGACCACGACGAACAGCACCGGGTTCTGCGGGCTGACGGCCTTGACCAGGGGCTCCAGCGCCTCCACGGCGCCGGGCAGCTTCACCGCCGCGAGCAGGATGCCGATGGCGACGAACAGCACGATCGGCGCCGCCGCGATCTCGAAGCCGCCGTACAGGGTGCGCAGCAGCCGCTTGTTCATCTCGCCGGGCCGGGTGGTGGTGACCAGCGCGTACAGGACGCCGGCCAGCATCGACGGCAGGATCGCGACGTCGAGGCCGAGGGCGAGGATCAGCGGTACGAGCGGGGTGAGCAGCGCGTACCACGGGGCGTCGCCGAGCTGCTTGCGGCGCGAAGTGGGCTTCGCGGACGCGGACTTGAGCGACCACGCGTGCTCGACGCCGCGTCGCCGCGTCTCGATGAGGACGAAGAGGACGGCGGCGGCCAGCGCGAACGGGAACAGTTTGATCATGAAGCCGCGCACGGTGTCGACGGGCAGTTCCAGCGCGGTGGAGAAGAACTGCCAGATGGGCAGCTCGAAGGGCATACCGGCCGCGATGCCCATCAGGATCGTGCCGGCCGCGGTGACCTTCGGGATGCCGACGGCGACCATGGCGGGGATGCCGATGATGCCGGCGAGCATCGCGGCGGGCGCCGAGCCCGTGACCGTACCGACGAGGGTCGAGACGGCGAGGACTCCGAGCGCGACCACGACCGGACGGTCGCCACCGAATTCGACGATCTTGCGGACGAGGGTGCCCGCGATGCCGGTCTCGTCGAGGAGCTTGCCGAGCCAGGAGCCCAGCAGGATCGCGATCATCGTGGCGGCGAGGGCGGGTGCGCCCTCCTGGATGACCGTGTCCAGGACGCTGTTCTCGCCGGTCAGCGGGGCGCCCGCGAGGAAGGCGATGACGACGGCCAGGATGACGAGGGCGAAGGCGGTGGGGAGCTTGCGGGTGAGCATCGCGGCGACACCGGCCGCCATGACAAGAAGGATGACGACGCCCATGGCGTTACTTCTTTCTTCCGTGCGGGGATCCGTGCGGGGATCCGTGCTTCGGTTCCGCCGCGGTGGCCAGGGCGGCCGTCAGCAGGAGCGGGCTGCGGCCGAGGCCGCAGACGGTGCGGGCGTAGGCGTGGGCCGCTATCTCGTCGGCGCCCGCGACATGGCCGTACAGGCGGTGGCGTCCCGCGCGCAGCACGACGTGGTTGAGGGACCGCTTCAGGGCCGTCTTCGCCGGCCCGTGGTGGAGCTTTTCGTGCACGGCCTCGTGGGCGATCGCCGCCGCCCGTACCGACCCGGCCGGGTACCAGTGGCGCCAGCCGAGCCGGTCGATCAGTTCGTCGGCGAGGGCCAGGGTGTCGGTGAACAGCTCGACGGTCGGGACCGGCCGGGAGGTGTAGCGGGCCAGGAGGCCCTTCGCCAGGCCGCCGCCGCTCTCCACGACGCGGGCCGTGCCGGCGACGGGGGCGAGTGCGGCGCCGAACTCGTCGGCGGTGTACGCCCATTGGCGCAGGCGCGCCGGGTCGCGGCTCTCGTGCGTGGGGGTGTTCGCGAGCAGCCGTACGCCGAACTCGATGTCGTCGGTCGCCTCAAGTGCTTCGATCGCCGCGAGCGCGGCGCGGTCGAGCAGGGCGGCGGCCCTCATGAGCGCACCTCCAGGACGGCGACGACGGGTTCGTCGGCGGCGCGTGCGCGCAGTTCGCTGCGGGCGAGCGCCAGCAGCGGCTGCGGGTCGAGTACGCCGGAGAGGTCGGCGATCCGGGAGCCGATGAGCAGCCGCAGGGCGGGGGCGCGGACGCCGCCGTCGCCGTACGACGTGGCCTCCTTCACCAGCCCGGCGAGGACCTCGGGCGCGCGGCCGACCGTGGTGGACTCGACACGGGCGTCCGGCGCGTGGAGCCGTACGACGCCGTCGGCGTCCACGACGCGCACCGGGTGGCGGTCGGCGCGGAACCGACGGTGGACATCGGTGCCGTACACGGTGTGCGCGGGGGTGCCCGCGAGTACGCGTACCGACGCCGGGTCGGCCTTGAGGCTGTCGGCGGCGGCGCGCAGCCGTTCGGTGTCGTCGGCCCGGTGGGCGCGGTCCTGTGTACGCAGCTCGGTGGCGCCGGTCGCGACGGCCCGCACGGTGCTGGTCTGCGGGTCGACGGTGACCTCCACCTCGACGCCGTCGGCCGCCGCTCCCTGGGCGACGACGGCGGCCTCGGCCTCGGCCCGTACGGCGAGGATCTGTTCCTGGCCGGCGCCGGGGATGATGCGTTCGACCTGTTCGCGGATGAGGGCGAGGGCGACGCCGATGGGGCTGATGACCTCGTTGTGGCGGGCGATCCGGCCCTCCTGGCCGGAGACGGCCGCGAGGTGCGGGGTGACGGAGGCCGCGCCTCCGCCGCCGCCGACGAGTACGGCGGTGTCCTTGTCGAGCCGGTAGTCGCGGATCATCGCGTCGACCACGGTCTTCACCTGGTCGGTCCCGGCGTCGAGTATCCGGGCCGCCGCCGTGGCGACGTCCGTGCCGAGCGTGGCGGCGAGGGACGCGATCGCGGCCTTCGCCACGGCCGGGTCGCAGTGCGCGAAGTCCCCTTCGGGGACCCGGCCCAGCGCGTTGGCCGCGCAGGTCATGGTGATCGCGAAGCGTCCGCCCGCGGCGTCGAGCACCGCGTAGTCCGCCGGGTCGCCGTCCAGGGGTCGGATGGTGGTGACCTTCGCGTCCCGCAGGTCGTCCAGGGTCGCGAAGCAGGCGTACGGCAGGCCCGCGATGTGCGCGCTGCGCGGTCCGGCGCCGGTGACCTTGCCGCCCCCGACGCGGACCATCGAGCCGCCGCCGACGCCGACGGTCCTGACATCGAGCGCCGACAGGTACGAGCTCTTGCCGAGGATGGTGGCGTGCCGGACTGCGACCTTGCCGCGCCGTACGACGCTGATGTCGGTGGACGTGCCACCGGTCTCCAGGAACAGGCCCTCGCTGACGCGCTCCTGCATGAGGGCCCCGGCGACTCCCGCCGCCGGTCCCGACAGCACGGTGAGCAGTGGTCTGCGCCGCATCTCGTCCAGGGACATCACTCCCCCGTCGCAGCGCATCACCATCAGCGGCGCGGTGACGCCCGCCTTGGTGATGGAGGCGTCGACGAGGTCGGCGGTGGCGAGCATGCGCGGCAGGATCGCGGCATTCACGACGGCGGTCCTGGTCCGTTTGTGGAGCCCGTACAGCGAGGTGATCTCGTGCGCGGCGGTCGTCGGCAGACCGCGCTCCCTCGCCGCGGCGACGACCGTGTCCTCGCCCTCGGGGCGGTCGACGCTGAACGGCTGGCTGGCGACGACGACTTGGGCGCCCTCCTGGACGACCGCTTCGACGGCGGCGCGTACGGCGGGCGCGTCGTCCGGGTCGGCGACATGGGCGTAGGCGAGCGGGAGCCGCTTGCCGGGGGTGAGTTCGAGCTTCCGGAAGGCGGCGAGCCTGCGGGTGAAGCCGGCGCTCGGACCGGTGCCGACGCCGATCAGACCGACGGTGGCGACGTCGCCCTCCAGCAGGGCATTGGTAGCCTGGGTGGTGCCGTGGGCCAGGAAGGCCACGTCCTTCGGGGCGTGTCCGGTCTGCTCCAGCAGGCGGTCGAGAGCTTCGACGATGCCGTGGGCGACGCCGTCCTCGTGATGGTGGCTGGTGGGGACCTTCACCTGCCCCAGAAGTCGCAGGGTCGTGGCGTCTACGGCCACGGCGTCGGTGAAGGTTCCGCCCACGTCGATGCCGACGCGGATGCGGTGGGTGTTCATGGTTGGGGCACCTCCTTGTGCAGGGTTGGCAGTTACGTGGGCGGTGGGCCGGGCGGGGCAGGTGGAGCTGCTCCTGCCCGGCTGTTCACCGCCTCGGGTTGTGCCGGGGGTCGTCGGTGGTCGGGGGTCGTCGGTGGTCTGTGCCGTCGTTGGTCGGGGGTCGTCGGTGGTCCGTGCCGTCGGTGGCCGGACGGCCTCGGTGGCCGGGTGTCGTCAGTAGCCGCGTACGTCGGGCCAGTGGCGCTGCACTCCTTCGCGGTCGAGCAGCCGGGCGAATTGGTCGAACCGCTTGTCCTCGGCCTGGACCTGGCGCGGTTCGACGCCCTCGGCGACGCAGTGCGCGGCCAACGCGCCCGCGACCTCGCCGATGTTCCATTCCACCGGGTGGAGCCGGTAGCAGCCGTTGGTGATGTGGGTGGTGCCGATGTTCTTCCCGGCGGGCAGCAGATTGCGGACACGGCGCGGCACGAGGGCGCCGAGCGGGATCTCGAAGGGCACCGAGCCGATGTCGATGTAGTTGTCGCCGCCGGTGGAGGGGTGCAGATCGATGCGGTAGTTGCCGACACCGACGGAGTCCCGGTAGCGGGTGCCGCCGTGGGGGCCGACGATGTCGATCGCGACGTCCTGCTCGGTGACGGTGGTGACGGCCTTGATACGGCGCGACTCGCGTACGTACGGCGCCTTCGCGAGCCCGTCGGCCGTACCGGTGACGTCCGGGCGCAGCCGCAGTCCGGGGAATCCCCTGCCGCCGTCGGCGCGCGGCGCCTCGGTCTGGAGCCAGTACAGGACCGAGAGCGACAGCTGCCGTGCCTCGGCGAGCGCGGCGGCCGACGTCTCCTCGCCGGCGCCGATCAGGGGCTTCAGCCAGTAATCGTTGAGCGGCCAGTTGACGAGGGTGATGTCGGAGTCGAACGCGCCGGGCCGGTGCAGCTTGCGCGCCAGGATCCGGCGGAAGCCGAACAGTTCCTTGTCGCCCGCGTCGGCGGACTGGTCGGCGGTGACGTCGAGCGGGTCGAGTTCCGGGTTGGGGACGAAGGTGCGCGGTACGGCCTCAAGGGTGCGGGGGTCCGGCGCGAGGAAGCCGAGCAGCGGTCCGGGCCAGAAGTCCGGCTGGTAGGCGCGCCAGAAGTCGTAGTCGGCCGGCCGGTCGATGGTGTGGTCCTCGCCCTCGTGGTGGGAGAGCGCGAAACACACTGTGATGCCCTGCTGGTTGAGGGGCTGCGCCTCGTCGGGGGCGTGCGGTTCGTCGAACTCGCTCCGCGCCTCGGCGCCGATGGCGTGCTCGACCCCGGCGAGTTCGAGCAGTTCGCCGGTCTCGGTCGCGTCGATGACGTAACGGGCGCTGATCGTACGGCGGTTGCCACCGCGCAGGTCGGCGAGTGTGACGGACCGTACGGTGTCGTCGTCGCCCGTCTCGGCGGCGACGGGGCGGTGTTCGGTCAGGAGCGTGAGCCGGCCCGAGGAGCGGTGCGGCGCGAGCATCGCCTCCAGGACGGCGAGGGCGACGCGCGGCTCGTGGCAGAGCTTGCTGACGCGGCCGGCGCCCGGGTTGAGATCGGTGAGGGCCAGCGCCTCGGAGCGCAGCGGGTACCACCGGCGGTAGTGGTCCCTGATGGACTCGCGCAGGGTGCGGTACGAGGCGGTGGTGCCGAACTGCTCGACCCACGGGTGCTCGTCCGGCGGGACGGCCTGGGAGGTGAGCTGGCCGCCGATCCAGTCCGTCTCCTCGGTGAGGACGACGGTGCGTCCGGCCCGGCAGGCGGCGAGGGCGGCGGCCACGCCGCCGAGCCCGGAGCCCACGATGAGGATGTCGGGTGCGGATGTCACGGTTCTCCTTGAAGTGCTGTGTGTGCGTTGGCGCTTGGCGCGACGGGCGGTTGGGGTCAGTGGTGGACGGGTGGCGCTCCCGCCGTCGTACCGGGCCGGAAGGCGCAGGCCACCAGTGGTTCCGCGGCCTGCTCCCCCGCCACCAGCGCGGCGAGCATCCGCACGGCGGCGGCGCCCAACTGCGGCCGGGGGATGTCGAATCCGGTGGGCGTCGGTCCGTCGGACAGGTCCGGCGGCGGGCTGCCGAGCAGCGCGAGCGAGGCGTCGCGCGGGCAGTCGATGCCTACGAAGTGCGCGGCGCCGTACAGCGCGCGCCAGGCGTCGCCGGTGTCGGTCTCCTCGGCGACGAACGCGGTGACGCCGTCGTCGAGCCAGCCGCGCAGCCGCTCGGCGGTGAGGTCGCGCTCCGGGTCGGCGGAGCGGAAGACGGCGGCCGGGCCGCCGGGCAGTCCGGCCTCCTCCAGGCCCTTGAGGAAGCCGTGTTCACGGTCGGTGGACGCGGGGGCCTCGTCGTCCTCGCGTACGAGCACGATCCGGCGGTGGCCGAGTCCGGCGAGGTGGGTGACGACCTCCTTGCTGGCGCTGACGTAGTCGGCGCCGACCCAGGCCAGCCCCTCCAGTTCGTCCCTGCGGCCGAGGTGCACCACGGGGAAGCCGTCGGCGACCAGGCGCAGCAGTTCGTCGGCGGGTGCGTGGCGGCCGAGGAAGAGGCAGCCGTCGGCGAGCCGTACCCGGTTGAGCGCGTGCGGTCCGGCGGCCCCCGCGCCGCCCGTGCTGGAGCCGGTGAACAGCACCAGGTCGTAGCCGCGCGCCGCGGCTTCCTGCTCGACGCCGACGAGGAACGGGTAGTACGAGTGCTGTACGTCGGTCGGGAAGGTGGACGTGAAGCTGAAGACCCCGAGCAGGTTGTTGCGCGCGGCGGCCAGCCGGCTGGCCGCCGGATCGGGGACGTAGCCGAGGCTGCGTACCGCGTCGAGCACCTTGCGCCGGGTCTCCTCGGAGATCGTGGCGCCCTGCTTCCGCGCCCCGAGCACCAGTGAGACCGTGGCCTGCGAGACCCCGGCGAGCCTGGCGACCTCGGCCTGGCGTGGTCGCGACGTACGGCCCGTGGGTGCGGGGGTCCGGCCCGGCCGGGCCCGCTTCCTGGGTTCCTCCACCGTGTTCCTCCGGATCGTTAATGCGTATTAGTAATGCGCATTAACGAGTACTGTGGACCTCCGGAACGCGGGGGTCAAGACATCGGTCAAGAGTTCTTCCGGCCTCTTCTTCGCCGACGGCCCGGACCGTACGGTGTGATCGTCCGCCCGCTGAACACGAGGTGATCCCGCGCATGGCCCTGTTCGATCTGCCCCTGGACGAGCTACGGAACTACCGCAGCCGGTCCGTGGAACCGGACGATTTCGACGCCTTCTGGGCAACGACCCTCGCCGAGGCCCGCACCCACGATCTGGACGCCCGCTTCGAGCCCGTCGCGACGGGGCTGTCGACCGTGGAGGTGTTCGACGTGACCTTCGCCGGCTTCGGCGGCCACCCGGTCAAGGGCTGGTTCGTGCTGCCCGCGGGGACGCGTGAACCGCTGCCCGTGGTGGTGGAGTTCGTCGGTTACGGCGGCGGGCGCGGGCTGCCCCACTCCCGGCTGCTCTGGCCGTCGGCCGGCTTCGCGTACTTCGTGATGGACACCCGGGGGCAGGGCGCCGCGTGGGGCGGCGGTGACACCCCGGACCCGGTGGGCAGCGCGTCCGCGTTCCCCGGCTTTCTGACCCGGGGCATCGAGGACCCGCACGAGTTCTACTACCGCCGGGTCTTCACCGACGCGGTCCGCGCGGTGGAGGCGGCCCGCTCCCATCCCCTGGCCGACGCCTCCCGCACGGCCGCGCTCGGGCGCAGCCAGGGCGGCGGGATCACGCTGGCGGTGGCCGGACTGGTGCCCGACCTGGTGGCGGTCGCCCCCGACGTGCCGTTCCTCTGCGACTTCCCGCGGGCGACGACGCTCACCGACAGGGATCCGTACCGGGAGGTGGGCAAGTACCTCAACACCTACCGCCGCCGGGGCGAGCGGGTCCGGCGGACGCTCAGCTACTTCGACGGGGTGCACTTCGCGGCACGCGGCCGGGCCCCCGCGCTGTTCTCGGCGGCTCTGGAGGACCAGACCTGTCCGCCGTCGACGGTGTTCGCGGCGTTCAACGTCTATCCGCACGAGGACCGGACGATCGAGGTGTACGAGTTCAACGGCCATGAGGGCGGCGAGGCCTACCAGGAAGAGGCCCAACTGGGCTGGCTGCCGGGCCGCCTGACGGTCTGACGGTCACGCGCCCCGGTCGCCGGGTCGCCGGTCGCCCTTGCGCGCGAGGCTGCCCGGGCCCGTACGGGATCGGCGCCGCGCCCGCGGTCATTCCGGCGCGGCGTCCTCCGGTGTGCCGCGTGCCAGGGTGGCGAGGAGGTCGAGGGCGTCGGCGAGCGTGCGGTGGGAGGGCGTGCCCAGGGCCAGCCGGACGGCGTTGGGCGCGCGGCCGGTGCCGACGGTGAACGCGGCGCCGGGCGCGACGGCGATGCCGAGGCGGGCGGCGGCGGCGACGAACATCTCGGCGCGCCAGTGGTCGGGCAGCTCCCACCAGCAGTGGTAGCCACGGGGGTCGGCGCGCACGGTGAAGCCGGCCAGGCTCTCGGCCCTGACGCGCTGGCGCTCCACCGCGTCGACGCGTTTGGCCCGGCCGATCGCGGCGGCGGTGCCGTCGGTCGTCCACCGGGTCGCGGCGTCGAGGGCGAACCGGGATGCCGCCCAGGCTCCCGAGCGCAGGGCCGAGGCCAGGCGCCGCTCGAAGCCGGGTGGTGCCACGGCGTACCCGAGGGTCAGACCGGGCGCGAGCCGCTTGGACATGCTGTCCAGGACGATCGTGCGTTCGGGTGCGAGGGTCGCGAGCGGCGGCACGTCGTCGCGGAGGAAGCCGTAGATGGCGTCCTCGATGATGTGCAGGTCCAACGCCCGCGCCGTTTCGACGAGTTGGTCCCTGCGGTGCGGCGGAATCGTCATGCCCAGCGGGTTGTGGAGCGTGGGCTGGAGATAGACGGCGCGCAGCGGCGGGGCGTCGGCCAGGGCCTGGGGCAGGAGGCCGTGCTCGTCCATGGCGAGCGGGACGAGGGTGATCCCGAGGTGGGCGGCGATGCCCTTGACGACGGGGTAGGTGAACTCCTCCACACCGAGCCGTTCCCCGGCCGGGACGCAGGCCGCGAGGGCCGCCGCGATCGCCTGGCGGCCGTTGCCCGCGAAGAGGATCCGCTCCGGTTCCGGTGTCCAGCCCGCGCGTGCGAGGAGGGACGCGGCGGCCTCGCGGGCGGCGGGTGACCCGGATCCGCCGAGGGGCCGGAGGCTGACCGCGAGTACGTCGGGGCGTTGCAGGTGCGCCAGGCCGGGGGCGAGCAGCTCGGCCTGTTCCGGCAGGACGGGGAAGTTGACCTCCAGGTCGACCCTGGCCTCGCTGGGCTCCGTGAGTGTCGGCTGCGGTCCGGGCGGCGCGGCGCGCACGAAGGTCCCCCGGCCCACCTCGCCGACGGCCAGTCCTCGCCGGATCAGCTCGCCGTAGACCCTGGCCGCCGTGGAGTTGGCGATGTCACGGCTCCGGGCGAACAGCCGCTGCGGGGGCAGCCGCTCGCCGGGGCGCAGGCGCCCGGCCCGGATGTCGGCCGCGAGCTGGTCGGCGATCAGGCGGTAGTCCTCCATGGCGCTCCCTCCCGCGCCGCTCCCGGCGGCGCGTCGCACGTGACCGGCATCAGTATTGCACCGAGGTCAATTTCAGCATTGCATCGAGATATTGCACCACATAGCATCGAGAAGGCAAGCGGGACGGCACGGGTCGAGCACCGGACGAGGGACGCGGACATGAGCACCACGACGCTTTACGACATCACCGTCGCCTACGACGACAAGGGCGGGGGCGAGGGTGCGGGCGAGGGCGGCGGTGACGTTCTGGTCCTCGTACACGGCCACCCCTTCGACCGCTCCATGTGGCGGCCCCAGATCGAGACGTTCGCGGGCCCACGGCAGCGGGTGATCGCCGCCGATCTGCGCGGCTACGGCGGGAGCACCGTCATACCCGGCAGGACGACGCTCACCACCTTCGCGTGGGACATCGCGGCACTGCTCGACCGGCTGGGCGTCGAACGCGTGGTTCTGGGCGGGCTCTCCATGGGCGGTCAGATCGTCCTGGAGTTCTACCGGCTCTTCCCGGAGCGGGTCCGGGCCCTGGTGCTGGCCGACACCTTCGCCGCCGGCGAGACGGAGCCGGGCAAGCTGGCACGCAACGCGATGGCGGACCGGCTGCTGCGGGAGGGCATGGGGCCGTACGCGGAGGAGGTGCTGACCAGGATGATGGCGCCGCACAACGTCGAGGCCCTGCCCGCGGTGGCCGGGCACGTACGGGACATGATGCGCGGCGCGCCGCCCGAGGGCGCGGCGGCGGCGCTGCGGGGCCGGGCCGAACGGCCCGACTACGTCGGCATGTTGGGGCGGGTGGCGGTGCCCGCGCTCGTCGTGGTCGGCAGCGAGGACGCGTACACGCCGGTCGCCGACGCGCGGGTGATGAGCGAGGGGATACCCGGCGCGACGCTCGCGGTGATCGAGGGCGCCGGGCACCTGCCCAACCTGGAACGGCGGGCGGAGTTCGACGGGGTGCTCGGTGCATTCCTCGACTCCCTGCCGCCCATTACCTCCGGGGTAATCGACCGGGACCGCGTCTTGGAGAACCATCAGGGAGGTCAAGCCGCTTCCCCGAGGAGAAACCCATGAGTTCGTCGGATTCGTTCGGTGTCCCCGCCCCGTCGCTGACGGCCGCGTCCGCCGATTCCACCGCCGTACGCGGTGACACCGGCCTGTTGCGCCTGGCGCTGCGGCTCGACGCCGTCGCCACCGGCGCCGTGGGGGCCGCCGCGCTGATCGGCTGCGCCGCGCTGGACTCGGCGCTGGGCCTGCCGGTCGCGTTCCTCGCCGGGATCGGTGCGTTCCTGGTGCTCTACGCGCTCTTCGTGGCATGGGTCGGTTCCGCGCGGGCCCCGCGTCGCGTGGCGGTACGGGCGGTGATCGGCGCCAACTTGGCGTGGTTCGCGCTC
The DNA here is from genome assembly GCF_040560175.1 of Streptomyces panacea. Taxonomy (NCBI): domain Bacteria; kingdom Bacillati; phylum Actinomycetota; class Actinomycetes; order Kitasatosporales; family Streptomycetaceae; genus Streptomyces; species Streptomyces panacea. The sequence goes on along the minus strand of NZ_JARJHW010000009.1, from coordinate 50,347 downwards.
AGCGTCGTGACGGCCGCCGCCGGATGGCTCGACCCGACCGGGCCGGGCACGGCACTGATCGTGGTCCAGGCGGCGGCGGTACTGGGATTCGCCGATCTCCAGTTCTACGGGCTGCGCAAGGCGCGCAAGTCGCTGTCCTGAAGGGGCCTTTGGCAAGTCTCCGCGTCCGCACCGTCTCGGAGACGGGCCGTACCCCTTCCGTCTCGCCTCTCCTATGCTTTGGCCGCGTGCTACCAGGCCGCAGTCCGGGAATGGAGATGCACATGCTGAGCAAGCACGAAGCCTCCGAGGCCGTCCGCCAGGCCAAGGTGAAGACCGGGATCACCTGGGCCCAACTCGCCGAAGCGGTGGGCAAACCGCTCGCCTGGACCACGGCCGCGCTCCTCGGCCAGCACCCGATGGGCAAGGACGAGGCCGCCACCGCCGCCGCGCTTCTCGAACTCGGAGACGACGTCGCTCTCGCCTTCCAACTCCAGCCGTCGCGCGGTGCGTTGGACGCCGCCGTGCCGGTCGACCCGACGATCTACCGGCTGTACGAAGTCGTCCAGGTCTACGGTCCGACCATCAAGGAACTGATCCACGAGCAGTGCGGCGACGGCATCATGAGCGCCATCAACTTCCGCCTCGATGTCCGGCGCGTCCCCGACCCGGCCGGTGACCGCGTGGTCATCACGCTCGACGGAAAGTACCTCCCGTACCAGTGGTGACGGCCCCCTACGCCGGTGTCCGGGCGCGCGAGTCGGCGTCCGGGCGTCGTGCGCCCGGCGCGATCTGTCAGACACGGCCCAGTACATACGCCTGGATGGCTGTCACCGCCGCGCCGCGCGCCCACAGGGCGAAGTCCACCGGCCGTACGTCGAGCGAGACGGTCGCCGCGCGCGGATCCCGGTCGTACGCCAGGCCCTCGCGCAGCGCCTCGCGGGCCACCTCCGCGAGCCGCGCGCCCTCGCCGGTCAGAACGATCTCCGTGGTGAGGGTGAGGTTCGCGACGGCGGCGATCAGACGTCCCAGCGCCCGCCCCGAGGCCATGACCAGCGGCCCGGCCACCGGGTCGGCGGACGCCGCCAGATCGAGGCACTCGTCGTACGAGACGTCCCGCCGCAGTCCCACCGACGCGGCGGCGCGCAGCGAGGCCATCGACAGCATGGCGGTGGCGCAGCCGCGGTGCCCCCGCGGGCAGAGCGGTCCCAGGGGATCCAGCGGAAAGTGTCCGAGCAGGCCGACGCCCGCGTCCGGGCTGTCCACGACGCGGTCGTGCACGACGAGCCCGTAGCCGATGCCCGCCCCGACGGTGAGGACCGCGAACCGGTCATGGCCTCGTGCGGCGCCGAACCAGTGCTCGGCGCGGGTGAGCGCGAGCAGGTCGTTGTCGACGGCGGCGGGCACCCCGAGCGCGTCGGAGAGCACGGCCCCCAGCGGAACGTCGTCGTCCCACCCCAGGAACGGCGCTCGGGTGACCGTCGCGTGGTCGACCACGCTGCCGCCGAGGCTGACGCCGACGGCGGTGATGTGCCGTGATTCCGGGGCGAGTTCGGCGACGAGTTCGGCCGTGAGCGCGCGCAGGACGGCGACGACCGAGGCCGGGTCGCGTCCCGGCAGGTCCGCCCGCGCGCAGGCGACGACCTCGGCGCGGAGCGTGGTCAGTACGGCGTGCACGTCCTCGTGGGTGATCTTGGCCCCGATGAAGTGGTGCGCGTCGGCGACGATGTCGAGTGGACGGGTGGGGCGGCCGGCGCGCGACTCGTGGCCGGTACTGCCCGACTCGACGAGGAGCCCGCTGTCCAGGAGCGGCTTCGCCAGCCGGGTGAGGCTGCCGGCGGACAGGTCGAGCCGGCGGGCGAGTTCACTGCGGGGCAGGGGTCCACGCAGCAGCACTTCCAGGGCGACGGCGTGCGCGGCCCCGGAGAGCGGGGTCCACGGCGCTGGTGTCACGGACAAGGGACGGCCTTCCGCGAGGAGCCCGGCGCGTCCGGCGCGTGCGGGCAACTGGGTCCGGTCCATCCTGCCAGCTCACCTCATTTACTTCCACGCCGGAAGCAAACATGCCGCGAGGGACGCGTTCTCGCCATATCGACGGCATCCGATCCACCTGTTGACGAGCAAGTGACGAGCTATTGACGGGCCAAAACTTCCACCCCGAAACTAACCTGAGACGGCGGACGGCCTGAGAGACGACGGACGACCCGAGGAGCCCGTATGCGCACCGGTCACTCCCGTGACTACCTCCACCTCCGCACCGCGGGTACGAGCCTGGTCCTCGACTGCACCGGCGTCCGACTGCCCCGGGTGCTCCACTGGGGCGACGACCTGGGGGACATCGACCGAACCGGGCTCGCCGACCTGGCCACCGCGAGCGCCGCCCGGCAGATGTCCAACACCCTCGATCTGCCGGTGCCGCTCTCCCTCCTGCCGGAGCACTCGGCGGGCTGGCTCGGTACACCGGGCCTCACCGGCCACCGCGACGGCGCCGACTTCTCCACCGCCTTCACCGTCCGCTCGATCCGTACCGTCCGCACACCCGACCTCCCCCAGGCGCACCAACTCACCGTCGACGCCGTGGACGAACACGCCCGGCTCGCACTGGTGCTGGAGATCGAGCTGACCGCCTCCGGGCTCGTACGGCAGCGCGCCACCGTCACCAACCGCGACACCGGCGCGCGCCCGTACGTCCTCGACGGGCTGCTGCTCGCTCTGCCCGTGCCCGCCCACGCCACCGAGATCCTCGACCTCACCGGCCGCCATCTGCGCGAACGGAGCCCGCAGCGCCACGAGTTCACGCTCGGTACGCATCTGCGGGAGAACCGCCGGGGCCGGACGGGCACCGACGCGACGCTGCTGCATCTCGCGGGCGAGCGCGGCTTCGGTTTCCGTACGGGCGAGGTCTGGGGTCTGCACGTGGCGTGGAGCGGCAACCACCGCACCCTCGCCGAACGCACCCCCTCCGGTGTGTCCCTGCTCGGTGCCGGGGAGACCCTGCTCGCGGGTGAAGTCCCCCTGGCGGGCGGCGAGTCGTACACGAGCCCGTGGATCGTCGGGTCGTACGGTCACGGGCTCGACGAACTGGCCGGGCGCTTCCACCGGCATCTGCGTGCCAGGACCGGGCACCCGCACCGGCCCCGGCCGGTCACCCTCAACACCTGGGAGGCCGTCTACTTCCAGCAGGACCTCGGCACGCTCACCGCCCTGGCGGACGCCGCCGCCGAGGTGGGCGCCGAGCGTTTCGTCCTGGACGACGGATGGTTCAAGGGACGGCGGCACGACCGCGCCGGGCTCGGCGACTGGTATGTGGACGAGACCGTCTGGCCCGAGGGGCTGCGCCCGCTGGTCGACCATGTCCGTTCGCTGGGAATGGAGTTCGGGCTGTGGGTCGAGCCCGAGATGGTCAATCCCGACTCCGACCTGGCCCGCGCTCACCCCGAGTGGATCCTGGCGACGGGCGGGCGCCTCCCGCCGGAGTCCCGGCGGCAGCAGGTGCTCGACCTCGGCCACGCCGGGGCGTACACCTATCTGCTGGAGCGCCTCGACGCGCTGGTCGGCGAGTACGGCATCGACTATCTCAAGTGGGACCACAACCGGGATCTCGTGGAGGCCGGGCACAGCCCGACGGGCGCGGCCGGGGTCCACGTACAGACGGCGGCCGCGTACCGGCTCCTGGACGAACTGCGCGCCCGGCACCCCGGGTTGGAGATCGAGTCCTGCTCCTCCGGTGGTGGCAGGATCGACCTCGGCATCCTGGAACGCACCGATCGCGTCTGGACGAGCGACTGCATCGACGCACTCGAACGGCAGCGGATCCAGCGCTGGACAGGGCTGTTGCTGCCACCCGAACTCCTCGGTGCCCACGTCGGCTCACCCGTCGCGCACACCACCGGGCGTGCCCACACCCTCGACTTCCGGGCCGGGACCGCCCTGTTCGGGCACTTCGGCATCGAGTGGGACCTCACCGCCGCCGACCCCGACGAGCGCGCCCGGCTGGCCGAGTGGGTCGCCGCGCACAAGGAGCTTCGGCCGCTGCTGCACTCCGGCACGGTCGTCCACGGCGACCATCCCGATCCGGCGCTGTGGGTGCACGGCGTGGTGGCGGCCGACCGTTCGCGCGCGCTGTACGCCCTGGTCCAGACGGCGACGAGCGTGACATCTCCGGCGGGCCCGGTACGGCTGCCCGGACTCGACGCGGACGCCCGCTACCGGATACGGCCCCACCGGCCCGGCGACCGGACCGAAGGACCCCACCGGCCCGACCCGCTCTGGTGGGAGCGCGCGGAAGGGGTGGAGCTGACCGGCCGGACGCTGGCCGTCGCCGGGGTGCGGGCCCCGACGCTCCACCCGGAACGTCTCGTGCTGGTGGAGGCGTACAGGCTCTGACCGCCGTCCCACGAACACCGAACGCGAGCGAGGTTCAGGCACGTGAGCACCGACTCCCCCTCCCCCGAGACCTGGTGGAAGTCCGCGGTCGTCTACCAGATCTATCCGCGCAGCTTCGCCGACTCCGACGGGGACGGCGTGGGCGACCTGCGCGGCATCATCGACCGGCTGGACCATCTCGCCGATCTCGGTGTCGACGTCCTGTGGCTGTCGCCGGTGTACCCGTCCCCACAGGACGACAACGGCTACGACATCAGCGACTACCAGGACATCGATCCCGCCTTCGGCACGCTCGCGGACTTCGACGACCTGCTCGCCGCCATCCACGCGCGCTCCATGAAGCTGGTCATGGACCTCGTCGTCAATCACACCTCCGACGAGCACCCGTGGTTCACCGAGTCCCGGCGGGGGCCGGACAGCTCCCGGCGCGACTGGTACTGGTGGCGGCCCGCACGGGACGGCGCGGCCCCCGGCGCCCCGGGCGCCGAGCCCAACAACTGGCGCTCCTTCTTCTCCGGCCCCGCCTGGGAGTACGACGAGCCTGCCGGCGCGTACTACCTGCATCTCTTCTCCCGCAAGCAGCCCGACCTCAACTGGGAGAATCCCGAGGTCCGCGGGGCGGTCCACCGGATGATGAACTGGTGGCTCGACCGGGGCGTGGACGGCTTCCGGATGGATGTCATCAACCTCATCTCGAAGGACCCCGCCCTCCCCGACCGCACCCACCACGGCGCGGGCCCCCGGATCCACGAATTCCTCCAGGAGATGCACCGCGAGGTCTTCGCCGGGCGCCCCGAACGGCTGCTCACCGTCGGCGAGATGCCGGGCGTCACCGTCGAGGAGGCCAGACTCTTCACCGATCCGGCACGCGCCGAGGTGGACATGGTCTTCCAGTTCGAGCATGTCGGACTCGACCACGGCGACGGCAAGTTCGACGTACGGCCGCTGAACCTGCTCGATCTGAAGGCGTCGCTCGGCCGCTGGCAGGACGGTCTCGGCGAAGCCGGCTGGAACAGCCTCTACTGGAACAACCACGACCAGCCGCGCGTCGTCTCCCGCTTCGGCGACGACGGGCCCGGCCACCGGGTCAGGTCCGCGACGATGCTGGCCACCGTCCTGCATCTGCACCGCGGTACGCCGTACGTCTACCAGGGCGAGGAACTGGGCATGACCAACGCCCCGTTCGCCTCCATCGACGACTTCCGCGACATCGAGTCGCTCAACCACTACGCGGAGGCGGTCGGCCGGGGCGCCGACCCGGCGCGCGTCCTGGCGGGTCTGCGGGCCATGGGGCGCGACAACGCCCGTACGCCGATGCAATGGGACGCCTCCCCGCACGCCGGATTCACCACCGGCACCCCCTGGATCCCGGTGAACCCGAACCACACCGGGATCAACGCGGAAGCGGCGTACGGCGATCCGTCGTCCGTCTTCCACCACTACCGGCGGCTGATCGCGCTGCGGCACTCCGAACCGGCCGTGGCGCACGGTGACTTCACGATGCTGCTGCCGGACGACCCGCGTGTGTACGCCTTCACGCGGCGGCTGGTGGCGGCGGACGGTACGGCGACCGAGCTGCTGGTCCTCGGCAACTTCACGGGCGACGCGGCCGAGGTCGAACTGCCGGACGACGGCTGGCGGGACGCCGAACTGCTGATCGGCAATGTCCCCGACCCCGGGCCGCCGGTCACCGCGCTCACGCTCGCGCCCTGGGAGGCACGGGTCCACCGGCGTCACCGGGCCGACGGGCTTCCGCTCGCCTCAGTGTGACGGCTGCCCGGCCTCCTCGGGGAAGGCGCGGTGTACGAACGAGGCGATGTGGTGGTGGAGGGCGTCCCCGGCGGCCTTCGCGTCCCCGGCGACCGCGAGCCGCAGGATGTCGCGGTGCTCGGCCGCCTCGCGTTCCCAGGTCGGGACGGACGCCCACGCCACGGTGGACACGAGGGCGGCCTGGTCGCGGATCTCGTCCAGCAGCCGGGCGAGCAGCGGGTTGCCGCAGGGCAGATAGAGTGCCCGGTGGAAGTCGCGGTTGGCGAGCGACCTGTCCGCCCGGTCCGCCGCCGACTCGGCCCGGTCCAGGGCGTCCTGGGCCTCGTCGAGCCGGGCCTCACGGCTCACCGAGCGGCGCAGCGCCTCCGGTTCGAGCAGCAGGCGGACGTCGTACACCTCGCGCGCCATGGCCGCGTCGACATGCCGTACGACGGCACCCTTGTACTGGCTCATGACGACGAGCCCGGTACCGGCGAGGGTCTTGAGCGCTTCACGTACGGGCGTCTTGGACACGCCGAACTGGGCGGCGAGTTCGGCCTCGACCAGCGCCTGTCCCGGCCGGAGCCGCCCCGTGAGGATGGCGTGCTTGACCGCCTCCAGGACGTACTGGGTGCGGGACGGTATCGGAGTCGGCGTGAAGGTCATGTGTCTCATATATGACGTATGAAGTACGACGCGTCAACGCCATTGACGGAAGAGATACACAAAAATGAGCCGGCCCCGGGGACGGGTCCCCGGGGCCGACTCGGCCGTCCTGTACGTCACTTACGGCCTGTCAGTCACACGCCACGAGCCGGAGCCGCGTGGCGCGTGGCGCGTGGCGCGAGGCGCTATCTGCCGATCGTGAAGGTGTCGATGTCGAACAGCGAACCGGCGCCGCCGGTGAAGCTGAGGAACAGCGGCCCGGTCGGCGTGCCCGTCAGCGTGGTGGACACATTCTGGAAGGTCTCCCAGCCACCGGTGTTCGGCACCGCGACCGTGCCGACGACCGGTCCGGTCGCCGAGCCCGAGCGGATCTGGACGGTGCCTCCCGCGCCGGCCGACGAGACCTTCGCGGCGAAGGTCTTCGCTCCGTCGAGTGACGCCCCCGAGTAGCCCGCCCAGTCGCCGTTCTCGATGTAGCCGAGGGTCCGGCCGCCGCTCGCCGGAGCGTGGTCGGCGGCCTGGACGCCCTGCCCCGAGGTGTAGGACTCCCCTTCGTAGGTGGTCGAATGGGGCGGTGTGGTGCCGCCCAGCTCCTTGATCCTGATGTTGCGGAAGGACACGTCGTCACCGGTGCCGTGGTTCTGGATCCCGATGTGCCCCTGCTGGAGGGAGCGCACCGGGTCGGTGTTGGTGAAGTCGTTGATCCGTACGCCGTTGAGGAAGACCTGGAGCCGCTCCCCCTCCACTCGGATCTCGTACGCGTTCCAACTCCCCGGCGGATTGAGGGCGTTGTCGCGCGCCGCGATGTCCGCCGCCTTGAAGCCGTAGACGGACCCGGTGGTCCGGTCGGCCGCGTCGGTGGAGTCGATCTGGATCTCGTAGCCCTGGTTCACCGACGTGTTGACGTCGTCGGAGGCCGGGAAGCCTACGAACACACCGGAGTTGTCGTCCCCGGCCATGCGCCAGTCCAGCTTGAGGGAGTACGAGGCGTACTCCTTCGCGCGGTACCAGTACAGACCCATGCCGCCCTGCGCGTTCAGGGTGGCGTCGGTGTTGGTGAAGCTGCCCGGTCCGGCCTGGGACCAGCCGGTGGTCGAGCCGTTGTAGAGCGTCGTGTAGCCGGTCTCCGCACGGCAGTCGGCCTTGGCGAAGCCCGCCGCGTACCGGATGCCGCCGAGCAGCAGCGAGCGGAACGCGGGGTCGGCGTACGACTCCTGGATGTGGCCGAGCCCGGTGTAGAAGGAGCGGCCGTTGCCCTGCGGATGGCACCAGGTGATCGGGTGGTCGCCGCTCATCTCGCCGCCGCTGTAGCTGGATTCGTCCAGGCTCTGGAGGACGCGGACCTGCGGGCGGGGATTGGTGCGGTAGTTGTACCACTCGTCGGTACGGGACCAGGTCTGGCCCAGGTGCGAGGTGGCCGCGTGCGACCGGTCCTCGTTCTTCACCGTGGCCCGCTGGATCGCCGGGTGGCTCTTGAACCAGGCGCCGACGAGCTGCTGGTACTGCGGCCACTCGTACTCGGTGTCGGCCGCCGCGTGGATGCCGAAGTAGCCGCCGCCACCGTCCACGTACCCCTGGAGCGCGGACTGCTGACTGGCGTTCAGGACGTCGCCGGTGGTGGAGAGGAAGACGACGGCCTTGAAGCCGGCCAGGTTCGACGCGGTGAAGGCGTTGCTGTCCTCGGTGGCGGTGACGGTGAAGTTGTTGGCCGTGCCGAGGTCGCGGATGGTCTGGGTGCCGACCGGGATGGAGTCGTGACGGAAGCCCGCCGTCTTGGAGAAGACGAGGACCTTGTAGGCGGGATCGGCGGCCTGGGCCGCGGTGGCCGGTGCCAGGAGTGAGGCGGCGAGGCCGAGGGTGAGGGCGAAGGCCGCCGCGGCGGTCTTCGGCAGGGCACGGAGCTGACGGAGCATCACTGTCTCCTTGACTCGCGTCACTTGGTGAGAGTGAGGGTGTCGATGTCGAAGAGCGAGCCGGCCCCACCGGTGAAGGTGAGGAACAGCGCCCCGGACGATCCGGTACCGGTCAGCGCGGTGGAGACGTTCTGGAACGTCTCCCAGCCACCGGTGTTGGGTACGGCGACGGTGCCGAGGACGGCGCCGGTCGCCGAGCCCGAGCGGATCGTGACGGTGCCGCCGGCGCCGGCCGAGGAGACCTTCGCGGAGAAGGTCTTGGTCCCGGCCGTCGGAACGGAGGCGTAGCCCGCCCAGTCGCCGTTCTCGATGTAGCCGAGCGTCTTGCCGCCGCTCGCCGGAGCGTGGTCGGCCGCCTGGACGCCCAGCCCCGAGCTGAACGACTCGCCCTCGACGGTCTGGCTGGAGCCGCTGCTGCCGGTGGCGAAGGTGAAGGCGTCGATGTCGAAGAGGTTGCCCTGGCCGGTCACGCCCTTGAAGACGAGGAACAACTCGGTTGTCGCGGCGGGGGCGTTGGTGAGATTCGCCGACACGTCGACGAAGTTCTCCCAGCCGCCGGTGGGTGCCACGGCCACCGTGCCGAGCAGCGTGCCGGTCGCGGATCCGGCCCGTACCTCCAGGCTGCCACCGACGCCGCCGGACGCGACGCGGGCGGTGATCCTGTTGGCGTTGGCCAGGTTGTACGGCTTGAAGGAGATCCAGTCGTTGTTGTCGGTGAAGCCGACGGTGCTGCCGCCCTCGGCGTTGGCGTGCGCGGCGACCTGGATGCCGGACTGCGCGCCGAAGTGCTCGCCCTGCCGGTGGCGGGGCTGGAGGATGCTGGCGCTGTGCGTGGTCAGTCCGGCGCCGTCGGTGTACTCGGCGTCGAAGACCCCGTAGATGTTGGCCGCGCTGTCGTGCTCGCCGTCGGCGGGCACGTTGAGGTTGCCCGAGCAGCCGGTGGCCTGGGTGATCTGGTGCCGGTGCTCGTCGTGGCCGAGCAGATAGGTGACCTTGACCTTGGAGCAGTCGATGGTCCCGTCCTCCGGGTCGCTGACGGTGACCTGGAAGGGCACGGTGTCACCGAAGGAGAACAGCTGACCGTCCTTGGGGGTCTGGAGTGTCACGGTCGGAGCGGTGTTGCCCGCGGTGACGACCAGGCTCGCCGTGCCGGTCAGACCTTCCGGGTCCCGCACCGTGAGCGTCGGCCGGAAGGTGCCGTTGGTGGTGTACGTGTGGCTCGGGTTGGCGGCCGTGGAGGTGGTGCCGTCGCCGAAGTTCCACGAGTACGTCAGGGCCTTGCCCTCGGGGTCGGAGCTGCCGGCCGAGGAGAACGCGACGGTCAGCGGGGTGGGGCCGGACACCTTGTCCGCGGCGGCCTTGGCGACCGGGTTGCGGTTGGCGGCGCCGACGTACTCGACGCGGTACAGGGCCTGGTTGTTGCCGCCGGTGCCGTAGTCCAGGACGTACAGCGCGCCGTCGGGGCCGAACGCCTGGTCCATGACCTGCGTACCGGTCCACGGGAATGCCTCGATGATGCCCGGGGTGCCGTCGGCCTTGACCTCGATGGCCTTGATCCACTTGCGGCCGTACTCACCGGCGAAGAAGCGGCCGTCGAGCGACTGCGGGAACTTCACGTTGGAGTTGAGGTTGGCGTCGTAGCGGTAGACGGGACCGCCCATGGGCGACTCGGAGCCGCCGCCGAACTCGGGCGGGGTGCCCGCGTCACCGCCGTACTTGATCCAGCTCGACTTGGCGGCGGGCAGGGTCGGCAGGCCGGTGTTGCGGAAGGAGTTGTTCGTGGGCGCGGCGCAGTTGTACTTCGCCGCGGAGGGGCCGCTCGGGAAGGTGTACTCGCTGTACGTCTCGTTGGCCGTGTTCGTGCCGGTGCAGTACGGCCAGCCGTAGTTGCCCGGTCCGGTGATGCGGTTGAACTCGACCTGCCCGCTGGGGCCTCGGCTCGCGTTGGTGACGCCCGCGTCGGGGCCGTAGTCGCCGAGGTAGACGATGCCGGTGGCCTTGTCGACGGACATCCGGAACGGGTTGCGGAAGCCCATCGCGTAGATCTCGGGGCGGGTTCGCGCGGTACCGGCCGCGAACAGGTTGCCGGAGGGCACGGTGTAACCGCCGGCCGCGGTCGGCTTGATGCGGAGCACCTTGCCGCGCAGGTCGTTGGTGTTGCCCGAGGAGCGCTGCGCGTCGAACTGCGGGTTGCGGTCGGTGCGTTCGTCGATCGGCGAGTAGCCGGACGACTCGAACGGGTTCGTGTCGTCGCCCGTCGTCAGGTAGAGGTTCCCGGCCGCGTCGAAGTCGATGTCACCGCCGACGTGGCAGCACTGGCCACGGTCGTTGGGGACTTCGAGCACGACCTTCTCGCTGGCCAGGTCGAGCGTGTTGTCGGCCTTGAGCGTGAAGCGCGAGAGGTTGAGATGGCCCTTCCACGCCTCGAACGCCGCGGCGTTGCCCGTGACGGGCGCGTCGCCGCCCGGCGTGCTGAGCTTGGGCGAGTAGTACAGGTACAGATACCGGTTGCTCTGGAAGTTCGGGTCGGCGGCTATCCCCTGGAGGCCCTCCTCGTCATGGGTGTAGACGTCCAGCTTGCCTGCCGACTTGGTGTTGCCCGCGGCGTCCGTGTAGCGGACCGTGCCGTCCCTCGCCGTGTGCACGACGGCGCGGTCGGGCAGGACGGCGAGTGACATCGCCTCACCCAACTCAGCCGAACCGAGCGCGAGTTGTACCTGCTGGTAGTCGCCTGCCGGGATGGCGGCGGGTGCTGCGGGTGCCTCTTCGTGGCCGGGGTGACCGGGATGGGCGGCGGCGGTGGGAACGCTGATCGCGCCGCCACTCACCACCAGCCCCAGTACCGCGAGCCACCTCAGCCACTTCTGTCTCGGGCGCGGCCGTCCAGAGAGTCCTGACATCGAGCTTCCTTCCATACCTGATCGGGGGAAGAGAGACAGGCGGAAGCGCGGGCGAGCGCGCCACCGTGTCTCACTCAGGGAGGAACCTGCCGCCCGGGCGATGTCCCGTCACCCGGGGAGCAGCCGTACTGGTCCGTGCAAGGGCTTGCGATACGGCACCGAACATTCGCGGGAAACCCGCGAGAGTTTTGCATGCTGGCAACGGGCCTCTAATTTGTCAAGGGTCTATCCAAATTGCCTTGACCTGCCGCTGGATCGCTACGCTGCGAGCGGCGCCCCGGCGGAAGAATCGCGGCCGTTGACGCTCACACAGGATTGCGTTCGCACACTGAACAAATGCCGCAGTCGCGGCACGCGACGGAGAGACGAGGGCGGTCCCGCAGGAGAACCCCCGCGGCTTCGAGGGGGGCGATACACCCCACGATGTGCCGCTCAGCCCCCGTGATCTCACGGTCCGCGGAGACCAGGATCTGGCCATCGGCCGGAACGTGGTCGGGGACGCGTACGACGGGGGGATTCACCATGAGCCGCGACACGACCGCCGACATGACCACGAGGACGGGCGCCCGGACGGGTGCCCGGACCACGGCCGGACGTCGGACCGGGAGCGTCGGCGGCGGGCACACCCGCAGAGGCGCCGTCGCCCTCGCGATGCCGGCCCGCGCTGATCGCCGCGGCCGGCCCCGTCGCCGCGGCCCAGGACGCCCGGCCCGGCGCCGTACAGCGCCAACCGGGCCTGCTGGTCGAGCGGGACGGGGTGCCCGGCGCACTCGCGAACGTCAACGGACGGACGTACACAGCCCGGGACGGCGGAGGCGGGGACGGGCCGGCCGATGGTCGGCGCGGACGCGCGCTTCCGAACTGGCCAACGACACCAAGGCGTTCACCGCCACCGCCGTGATGCGGCTGGTGGCCGAGGGCACCCGGCCTGCCGGTGGACGGCGCCACTTTGCGGACACGCCCTGGGGCCCGTGCGCGGGGCCTACTGGTCGGGCCCGCCGGACGTCTTCTCCAGGCGCACCAGGTCGTGCGGGGTGATGCCCGAGGCCGCCGAGACGTCCTCGACGGCCTCGCCGCGACGTACGGCGAGGACCGCCTCGATCTCCACATCGGCGCGAGCGGCGTCGACGGCCGCCTCGGCATCACGCAGTCGCTGTACGGCCAGTTCGAGTTGAGGCAGATCCATGACCGGAATGCTCGCACACCCCCACCGTCAGGGCGCCCACGGGCCGTCGACCGACCAGGTCGTGTCCTCGGTGAACGAGGCCGGGTTGTCCCAGGCACGGGGACCGCCCCGAGTCGCCATCCACACCTCCGAGTTGATGTGCCGCAGAGAGCCGCCGGCCATGTTGTACGCCGCGAGCCGCACTCCCCCGGCGGCGGGCAGCGCGCAGAACGTGGCGTCGGCCCGGAAGAGCGCGGAGCCGTCACCCGCCTCCTTGTAGACGCGGAAGTCGCGGTGCCGCAGGTACTGGCCGGGATAGTTGCGGGACTCGAAGGAGTAGCAGCCGCTGCCCGCGAGGCCGGGGACGATCTTCCAGGTGGCGTCGTTCTTCAGCAGGCTGTCGCTGTTCGCGTCGACGGGCGCGGTGAACGCGAGCCCGTCCTGATGACGCAGGTACTTGCCGGTGTGACCGGGCGTCGTCACCCGCAGCGACTTGTTCTGGCCGGTGGGCAGAGTGACCGGTGGGGGCGGGTTGCGTGAGGCGTCGACGAGGGCGAGGTTGGCGGCCCTGACCCGGGCCGCGTCGACCTTGACCACCTGCCGGTCGTACGTCAGCAGGCCGTTGGCCTCGTTCTCGACGTCGGTGATCTCGGTGTAGACGGACGCGGACAGACCGCTGGGCATCTGGTTCTCGCGGATGGTGTCGATGAGCCCGACGAAGCGGTTGTTCAGCGCGGCGACGCTCGCCTGGTCCTCGTAGCTGAAGCCGCCGCCGGGATACCACTCGTGTCCCGGCACCTTCCAGCCCAGCCCGCCGAACTCGCCGAGCACGGCCGCGCGAGTGGCCGTCGGCGTCGTGGTGCCGGGCCCGACGTAGACGTGGTTGTCGATGACGTCACCGTTGCCGCCGTCGACGGAGCCGCAGCAGTTGACACCGCTCATGTTGTTGACGAGGCGGGAGGGATCGTACGCCTTGACCTCGTCGGCGATCCGGGCCTGGTCGTACTGGCCCCAGCCCTCGTTCTGGTTCACCCACATGACCAGGGACGGCGAGCTGCGGTGCTGGTCGATGATCCGGTCGTACTCCGCCTCCCACTGCACGCGCGCGGCGCTGTCCGGAGTCCGGGTGTCCATCGCGGGCATGTCCTGCCACACCAGCAGACCGAGCCGGTCGGCCCAGTAGAACCAGCGCTGCGGCTCCACCTTGATGTGTTTGCGGACCATGTTGAAGCCCAGGTCCTTGTGCTTCTGGAGGTCGTGGCGCAGCGCCTCGTCGCTGGGGGCCGTGTAGATGCCGTCCGGCCAGTAGCCCTGGTCGAGCGTGCCGGTCTGGAAGACGAACTTGCCGTTGAGGAGCGGGCGTTGGACGCCGCCGACCTTGCCTACGGAGATGGAGCGCATCCCTGCGTAGCTGCCGACCGAGTCGACGGTCGTGCCGCCTGTGCCCGACAGCAGGTCGGCCTTGATGTCGTACAGGAACGGATCCTCGGGGGTCCACAGGTGGGGGTTCGCGACAGCCACCGAGAACTGGCTGTTCACGGATCCCGTCCCGGTGGCCACGGTCGTACCGCCGGAGGAGACCGTCACTCTCGCGGTCTGGCCGGCGAGGCCGGCGCCCCGGACGGTGACCTTCAGCGTGTTGTCGGAGAGGCTCGGCACCATGTCGAGCCGGGTGATGTGGGCGGACGCGGTGGGCTCCAGCCAGACGGTCTGCCAGATGCCGGACGCGGCCGTGTAGAAGATGCCTCCGCCGGGATGCGGCGTCACGTCGCTGATCCGCTGTTTGCCGACCGCCTGGCCGCCGGTCTGGGACGGGTCGAAGACGGAGACGACGACGGTGTTGGTGCCCGAGGTCAGCAGCGGCGTGATGTCGTAGGTGAACGCGTCGAAGCCGCCGCTGTGGGCCGCGCCGGCCTGCCGGCCGTTGACCCAGACCGTGGTCTGCCAGTCACTGGCGCCGAAGTTCAGCTGGACGCTGCGGCCGTTCCAGTTCGTGGGCACGGTGAAGTTCCGCTTGTACCAGAGCTTGTCGCTCTGGGTGATCCTGCGCTGGATGCCGGAGAGGGCCGACTCGGCGGCGAACGGGACCCTGATCTGCTCGGGGAAGGCGGCGGGCTGCCCGGCGTTCGCGCCGGTGACCGCGAAGTCCCAGATGCCGTTCAGATTGAGCCAGTCGGGGCGTGTGAGCTGGGGGCGCGGGTACTCCGGCAGCGGGTTGTCGACCGGGACCTGGTTCGTCCACGGGGTGGTCATCGGGGACGGCTTGGGCTGCCAGGCGGCGGCCTTCGCCTCGGCGGGGCCGCCGGCGACCACCAGGCTCGCGCACAGGAGCAGCAGGGCGCCGAGCCAGGCGGTGGCGCGGTCGCGGGGGCGGTTGCGGTCGCGGTCGCGGTTTCGAGCGGGGGTGGGGGTGGGGGTGGGGCGCAGCAGCGAGGCGTACGAGGCATGCATGGTCGGTTGCCCTCCTCGGTCATCGGGTGAGGACGGTGCTGGTTCGGGCCCGTAGGCATCTTTTACATCGTTGGAGGAGGGCTGTACACCCTCCCCGCACGGGCCGATTCCGCCGGGCTGCGCGGCGGCACGACAGGCGTGATGATGGCACTGCCCGCAGCACCGAAGGCCGGCCACAAGGAGGACCACCCATGAGTGTCATCCCCGAGGACCCGGCGGTCGCCGCGTTCGTCTCGGCGATCAACGGCGGGAACAGGGATGCCTTCTTCGCCGTCCTCGCCCCGGACGCCACGATGTCCGACGACGGAAGCGACCGTGACCTCGCGGGCTGGGTGGACAAGGAGATCTTCTCCGCCGACGGCCGGATGGACGTGGAGACCGCCTCCGACGAGGGCCGCGCCCTGACGGCGACGTTCACCAACGCGACGTGGGGCGCCATGCGGACGCGCTGGGCGTTCACCGTCACGGACGGCCGTATCGCCCGCTTCGAGACGGGGCAGGCGTAGCGGGGGGGGAGCCCTCCAGGCGGTGGCGCGACAGTTCTCAGCCTCAACCTCAACCGGGGCCGCTGTCACAGTCGCCGTCGCCGTCACGGTCAAGCGGATCGATGACTCCGGGGAGACTTCCGAGTCATCACTGGCAGCGGGGTCGCGCCGTCCCCGATCCGTGAAGAGGAGGAGACCGACGCGCCGTCCGACACCCCACACCGCGCTGAGCCGGCTGAACGCTCTCGTGGGCGAGTGGGACATGCGGGTCGCCGGCCGCCGAGCGGGGCCGGTCCGAACCGAGTTCTCCTGGCTGGAGGACGGCGCCTTTCCGGTCCAGCGCTCGGACGGACGCGGGGCCCACGACGGGGTTCCCGCCGGAGTGGGGGCCGCACGTGCCGTTCCCCACCAGCACGATCATCGGCTACGACGACACAGCCGACGAGTTCACGACGTCGTACGCCGACGGCCGGGGCGTCGCGCGGGTCTACCGTACGAGCCTGACCGCCGGCGTATGGAAGCAGTGGCGCGCGGCACCGGGCTTCCACCAGCGGTTCGCCGCGGCCTTCGACGAGGCCGGGGACACGATCCAGGGCGGTTGGGAGCGGTCGGCGGTCGGCGGACGGCGAACGCTGGGCGGCCGACTTCGACGTCACGTACGTCCGGGCCGGTGATCGAGGACGTACGCCGTCAGGAGCCGAGCGCGTGGCCCGTCGTCGCGTCGACATGGTCCGGGATCTCGTCGTGCCGGTCACCGACCGTCGACGTCCCGGAGGGCTCGAAGAGCAGGATCTCCGCGCGGGACGGGGCGTACGGCTTGTGCTCCGTACCGCGAGGGACCGTGAACACCGCGCCCCGTGGCAGCACGACCGTGCGCTCGCCGGCGGGCTCGCGCAACGAGATCCGCAGCTCTCCTTCGAGTACGAGGAAGAACTCGTCGGTGTTCTCGTGGACGTGCCAGACGTGCTCGCCCTCGGCCTTGGCCACGCGCACGTCGTAGTCGTTGACGCGGGTCACGATACGGGGACTCCACAGGGCGTCGAAGGAGGTCAGCGCCTTGTCGAGGGAGATGGGCTCGTTGCGTTCATCGTTCATGCGCCCATGCTCGTTCGTTCCGTCCGACCGGTGTGAGTGCTAGGAATTGCATATGGCGCAAGAATCCTCGCACGGTCCATTGCGGAGTGGTCCGAGTACCGCTCGGCGCACCCACCGGGTCGTCGTGATCGTGGACGAGAACTCGAACCCCTTCGAGCTCGGCTGCGCGACCGAGATCTTCGGTCTGCGCAGGCCCGAGATCGGCCGCGATCTCTACGACTTCCGCCTCTGCTCCCCCGAGCCGAGCACCCTGATGCGGGACGGATTCTTCACGCTCACGGGCGTCGCCGACCTGGCGGTGGCCGACACGGCGGACACCTTGATCGTCCCCAACCGGCCCGATGTCGAGGTGCCCCGCCGCACGGCCGTGCTCGACGCCGTCCGGCGGGCCCACGCGCGCGGCGCGCGCCTCGTCGGCTTCTGCAGCGGCGCCTTCACCCTGGCCGAGGCGGGGGTGCTGGACGGGCGCCGGGCCACCGCGCACTGGCAGTGGGCGGACTCCTTCCGGGCCCGCTTCCCCTCCGTACAGCTGGAGTCGGACGTGCTGTTCGTCGACGACGGCGACATCCTCACGGCGGCGGGGAGCGCCGCCGCGCTCGACCTCGGGCTGCATGTGGTCCGCCGAGACCACGGCGCGGAGGTCGCCAACTCCGTGAGCCGGCGGCTTGTCTTCGCGGCGCACCGGGACGGCGGGCAGCGGCAGTTCGTGGAACGTCCGGTACCCGACCTGCCGGACGAGTCACTGGCGCCCGTCCTGGCCTGGGCGCAGGAGCGACTGAACTCCCCGCTCACGGTGGCCGACCTGGCTGCGCGCGCGTCGGTCAGTCCCGCGACGCTGCATCGGCGCTTCCAGGCGCAACTGGGCACCACTCCGCTGGCGTGGCTCACCGGCGAACGCGTCGCCCTCGCCTGTCGCTTGATCGAACGGGGCGAGTCACGCTTCGAGTTGGTCGCGCGCCGCAGCGGCCTCGGCACCGCGACGAATCTGCGGACGCTCATCCGACGCGAGACGGGCCTGACGCCGTCGGCCTACCAGCGCCGGTTCGGCCCCGGCCCGAACTGATGACCTGACCGGTCCGTCGCCGATCGGTCCTGACGGACGCGGGCGTGCAGGTGCGTGTCGTGCCACCCGTCCGCGTGCGGCGCGGCCCACGCCGGACGCCTCGCCCTCGAACCCGGCTTTGGCGGCCGGCGTCGGCTGACCCGACCCGGCGAACGCGCCGGCGGGTATCGCGCGAAAGGTCAAGCACGGCACGGCGTTTCCCTCACCGGGCCACCTCGTCAGCGGCGCCTTTCCCACCGCCGCCGTCTTCGTCGTCGTTCCCGCCACTGCCACCGTCACCGCCGTCGCCGCTGTCGCCGTTGCCGTTGCCCAGAAGCTCCGCGATCATCTCCGCGAACTCGTCCGGTGAGGCGATCCGTGTACCGAGCGTCTCGGCCTTCTCCCGCTTGGACCCGGCGTTCTCACCCGCGACCAGGAGGGACGTGCGCTTGGAGACACTGGAGGAGGACTTGCCGCCCGCGCGCTCGATCAGTTCGTTCATCTCGTTGCGCGAGAGCCTCTCCAGCGGTCCCGTCATCGCGCCCGTGACCACCACGGTCATACCGTCCAACGGACCGCTCCCCACCGCGACTTCGCCGTCCTCGGAAGCCGCCGGGTCGTCCGACGGAGGCGTCGCGCCCGGCTCGGTCATGTTCACTCCGGCCGCGCGCAGCTTGTCGATCAGCTCCGCCAGCTCGGCCAGCTCCGCCACGATCGTCGGGGCCTTCTCCCCACCGATCCCGTCGACCCGCCGCATCGCCTCCTCGTTCGCGGCGCACAGCACGTCCATGGTCGCGAAGTGCCGTGCGATCCGGCGGGACATGGAGCGTCCGGTACCGCGCACGCCGAGTGCGGCCAGCACACGGGAGAGCGGTTGCCCCTTGGCACGCTCGATCGCGGCCAGGAGATTGTCCGTGCTGGTCTCCCCCATCCGGTCGAGAGCGAGGATCTGCTCGCGGGTGAGCGTGAACAGGTCGCCGATGTCCGCGACGAGACCGGAGTCGACGAGCTGGACGACGCGGGTCGCCCCCAGGCCCTCGATGTCGAACTGGTCGCGTCCGGCGGCGTACGAGATGGACGCGACGACATGGCAGTTACGGCCCCGCACACAGCGCCAGCGCTGCTCGGAGGTGTCGATGTCCGAGCCGCACTGCGGGCACACCTCGGGGAAGACGATGGCCTTCTCCTCCCCCGTACGCAGATGCGCGACGGGCGCCTCCACGCGGGGAATGATGTCGCCCGCCTTGTACACCATGACGTGGTCGCCGATCCGCAGATCACGGCGGGTGATGTCGTTCGGGTTGTGCAGGGTGGCGTACGTGACGGTCGAGCCGTCTATCTCGACCGGTTCCAGAACGGCGCGCGGCGCGATGGTGCCCGTACGGCCGACGTTCCACTCCACGTCCAGCAGCCGTGTCACCTTCTCGACCGCCGGAAGCTTCCACGCGATGGCCCAGCGCGGCGCGCGGGAGCCCGATCCCGCGGCCAGCTGGTCCGCCGCGGCGTCGGCCTTGATGACGATGCCGTCGATGCCGAAGGGCAGCTCCGCGCGGAGCGCCGCTATCTCCTCCACCCGGACGCGCACGGCCTCGGCGTCGGTCACCGTCCTGGGCGGGACCGTGGTGCCGGCCGTCGTGTGCACGCCCAGACCTCCGGCGAGCGTGAGCACCTCGCTGTGCGGCAGCTCGGTGAGCGAGGCGGCCAGGTCGCCGCCGGATTCCGCGAGGGGCAGCGCCGCGTACGCGAAGAACGTCATCTCCACCTGGTAAGGGCGGTCCTTGGCCCGTACGCTCCCGGCCGCCGCGCTGCGCGGATTCGCGAACGGCGTTCCGCCGTGGCTCGTACGGAGCGTGTTGGCCTGTTCGAACTGCTCGGTGGTCATCAGGACCTCGCCCCGCACTTCGAGCGTGACGGGCTCCGCGAGCCGGTCGGGCAGGCCCGCGATCATCCCGATCGCGTGCGAGACGTCCTCTCCCGCCAGCCCGTCGCCGCGCGTGATCAGCCGGGCCAGCAGGCCGTTCTCGTACCTGGCGGCGACGGCCAGTCCGTCCAGCTTCGGCTCGACGCTCCAGCGCTCCACCGGCCGCCCGATCCGCCGCTCCACGGACGCCGCCCAGACGGTGAACTCGTCGCCGCCGAAAACGTTGTCCAGGGACAGCATCGGCACCGTGTGCGGTACGTCCCCGACCACCGCGCCGCCCGCGACCTTCCCGCTGGGCGAGTCCGCCGAGATCTCCTCCGGGTGAGCCTCCTCATAGGCCGCTATGCCCCGCGCCAAGCGGTCGTAGGCGTCGTCGTCCAGGGCGCTCTCGCCCGTCGCGTAGTAGGCGGCGGCGGCCTTCGTCGCGGTCTCCACCGCGACGGAGTAGGCGGCTGCGTCGACAAGAACGGCTGCGGGTGTCGTCATGTCCCACATCTTGCCGCCCCCCACTGACAACGCCCCCGCCCGAGCTGCGGGCAGGGGCCTGACCAGGGTGTTCCTCGCTGGTGGGGGCCGAGCGGGCGCTCAGCTCGCGAGTTGCCCGAGGAGATCCCAGGTACGGCGCCGGTCGGCGTCACCGGTGATCTCGGTGCCCGCGAACACGACCTCCGTCGCCCCGGCGTCCCGGTAGCGCCGCACCTCCGCTGCGACCGTACGCTCGTCGCCGACCACCGCCACGTCGACGCCCCGTTTGCCGCCGGAGAGCTCGATGGCCCGCGCGTAGGACGGGATCTGCTCGTAGAACGCGAGCGTGTCGGTGAGCGTCTCGCGTACCGCTTCGACATCGTCGGTGACCACGCCGTGCACGAGCGCCACGATCCGGGGCGCGGGGCGGCCCGCGGCCTCGGCGGCCGCGTTGACGGCCGGGACGATGTGGTCGGCCAGGGCGCGGGGCCCGGCGAGATAGGGCAGGATCCCGTCAGCCAGCTCCCCGCTGACACGCAGTGCCTGTGGGCCCATCGCGGCGACAAGCAGCGGCACACCGGCGTCGGCTCCCGGCACACGCGCGGGGATGGCGGTGTGCGTGGTGAGCAGCTCGCCCTCGAAGTCGGCGGCTCCGGTCTCGGTCAACTGCCGCAGGACGGTGAGGAATTCACGCAGCCGGGCGACGGGACGTTCGAACGGGATACCGAAGCCGCCCTCGATGAGGAACTTGGCGCCGAGCGCGACGCCGAGGTGGTAGCGACCGTGCGTGGCCGCCTGCGCGGTCAGTGCCTGGCTCGCCACGGTCAGCGGGTGCCGTCCGAAGACGGGGATCGCGGAGGTGCCCACCTGGAGGGCCGGTACCTCACGTCCGACGATCGCCGCGAGTTGCGGCGAGTCGGCACCGAAGGTCTGACCGAACCAGGCGGACCGCAGTCCCGCCGCCGCGGCCTCCTCGGCGAGCCGTACGGTGGCGTCGATCTGGTTGTCGGGATCCGTCGCGTTGAGTGCTACTCCCACAGTCATGTCAGGGAAACCAGCGCCCGCCGGTCACGCATTCCGTTCTTGTGTGACGGCTGTGTGTCGGCTCGGCCCGGCAGCTGTACGGGTCAACTCGCCGCCGGGCAAAGGCATTTCAGTGCGCGATGGAATCGATCAGCTCGCGTGCCCCCTGGCGGAGGAGGGCGACGGCGACCGAGGTGCCGAGGGTCGCCGGGTCGAGCGGGCCGGCCCATTCGTGCGCGTTGAGGACCGTCTTGCCGTCCGGGGTGAAGACCCGGGCGCGCAGGGAGAGGCCGCCGCTGCGCTCCGCGTGCGCGAATCCGGCGATCGGGCTGTTGCAGTGTCCCTGGAGGACATGGAGGAACATCCGCTCGGCGGAGGCTTCCTTGTACGTGTCGCGGTCGCCGAGCGCGGAGACGGCGTCGATGGTGTCGGTGTCCTCCTCCCGGCACTGCAGGGCGAGGATCCCGGCGCCGATGGGCGGGCACATGAGGTCCACCGGCAGTACTTCGGTGATGACGTCGCTCCGCCCGATGCGCTCCAGGCCCGCGACGGCCAGCAGCAGCGCGTCGGCCTCACCGGCCGCGAGCTTCTCCAGCCGGCGGTTGGCGTTTCCGCGCATCGGTACGCAGATGAGGTGCGGGTGGGAGGCGGCGAGCTGGGCGACGCGCCGGACCGATGACGTACCGACGCGGGTACCGGCGGGCAGTTCGTCGAGGGTGTGTCCGCCGGGGTGGATCAGGGCGTCGCGGATGTCGTCCCGCTTGAGGAAGGCGGCGAAGACCGTCCCGGCGGGCAGCGGCCGGTCGGCGGGCACGTCTTTGACGCAGTGCACCGCAAGGTCGGCCTGTCCGGCGAGGAGGGCGGCGTCGACCTCCTTGGTGAAGGCGCCCTTCCCTTCGACCAGGGAGAGGTCGCCCATCCACTTGTCACCGGTCGTCTTGACCGGGACGACCTCGGTCACGATGCCGGGGTGGAGCGCGGTCAGTTCGGCACGCACACGCTCCACCTGGGCGAGGGCCATCGGCGAGTCGCGGGAGACGATGCGGATCAGTTCAGGGGTGGACATGGCGTTCACGATAGAGCGTCGGGTGGGTGCGCCCGCCATCCGACCCGGGTGCCCATCTCGCCCGCGTGAAAGGCACGTTGGGCGCCTCGCGCAGGTGTACGAGTGAAGCGGCCGCGACGCCCGCAACCTTTGCCGCTTTCGGCGGTCATACCTGATATGACCAGACATGCCGTTGTCGCCCTGACCGTCGCCGCGGCGGTCGGCGGGCTCACCGCTCCGACCGCACTCGCGAACAGCGCTTCCGCCACACCCGTACCCGCCCTCGTACCCGTCGCCGTCCCCGCCGATCCGGTGGTCACCGGCGTGACCGTCAACGGTGGGAAGGATGTGGTCGTCGGCACGACCGAACGCAAGACCTTCACCGTCACCGTCCGCGGGAGCGACGACTCCGGCCTCTATCTGGCCGATGTCGACCTGTTGGGGCCGGGGGTCGGCTTCTACACCACCGACGCTCTCTGCGAGACCGCGTCCGCCTGCACCACCACCTTCACCGTCGATCCCCACCTCGATCCGTACAACGACGACGCCGACCTCCGCAACGCCAACGCGGGCAGCTGGTACGTGAACACGCTGGTGGACACCAACGACGGCGCCTCCTTCCTCGCCGAGCACGCCGGCGCCTTCCTGCTCAAGCGGGCCGCGAAACTCACGGTGAACGCCGCGCCCGAGCCGGTCGCGAAGGGCGGCACGATCACGGTCACCGGCAAACTGACCCGGGCGAACTGGGACACCTACCGCTACGCCGGATACACCGGTCAGACGGTGGCGCTCCAGTTCCGCCCGAAGGCCTCCGACACCTACACCACCGTCAAGACCCTCAAGACCGACGGGACGGGCAACCTCCGTACGACCGTGAAGGCCGCTTCCGACGGCTACTGGCGGTGGAACTTCGCCGGTACGACCACCACGGCCCCGAAGAAGGCGACGGGCGACTACGTGGATGTCCGCTGACGGACGCCGGTCCGCTCCGCCGCGCGGGCCGGCGTACCGCTCACCGACCGGTCACCGGCGGAAGACGTTCACCGGCCACTCGGCTTTTCATCGGCCGTCGCCGAACTGAAGGTCCGCGGTTCATCTGCCGGTGTCCCCGTCGCAGTTGAGGGCCTTCACCGGCTCCGGGGCCGCGACCGCCGGAACGGTGAGGCCGAGGGTGAGAGCCGCCGCGGCGGCGGTGGCGAGGAGGAGAGTACGCGTCATCGTGGAGTCCTGACCTGAGGGCGCTCGGTACGCCGAACCACTGAGGTTCTGGCATCCGCGGACCCTCCCGAACCTTGATCGTCCACTCCGCCACCGGAACGAGCGAGCGCGAGGGCGGCCCCGCCCCCGACGCCGCGCTCCGGCGCGTTCGACTGCTCCCCCACCGCGCCGGGCGCGACCTCCCGCGACATAAAGACGCCGTAAGCAGATGGCCGAACGTGTGGCCACGTCTCCGCGAAGTCCGCACTGGGGGTCGGCTGTGTAGGCCCGATCCCGCCGGTTACCCGTACAGGTGAGCTTGGCATCTCCGCGCATGGCGGCTTCTCCCGCACGGAAATAACCCTGAGTTGCCAACGTCACCATGAGTGACCAACCTTGCCCATGGGAGTGCTGTGATGACCGGCGTGGACTCAGTACAGACCTGCCCCTTCCGCCATGACGAGGCCCTGGAACCCGACCCCTTCATGACCCGGATGCGGGTCGAGGCGCCCGTCGCCCGCGTGCGTATGCCGTACGGCGAGGGCGAGTGCTGGCTGGTGACCCGGTACGAGGACGTCAAGACCGTCACCTCGGACCGCCGCTTCAGCCGAGCCGCCCTGATCGGCCAGGACTTCCCCCGGATCACTCCGGCGCCCATCGCGCAGTCCGAGTCGATCAACCTGATGGACCCGCCCGCGCTCAACAGGGTGCGCAAGCTGATCAACAAGGCCTTCACCACCCCACAGGTGGAGGCGCTGCGCCCGTGGACCCAGCGGACCGTGGACGGCCTGCTCGACACCATGGCCAAGAGCGGCGCACCGGCCGACATCGCCGACCACCTCGCCGACCGTCTGCCGCTGATGACAATCTGCGAGCTGCTGGACGTACCGGAGGCGGATCGCCCCCAACTGCGGCAGCGCGCCATGGACATGATGTCCATGAACGCCGCCGACCGGAATTCGGCGGTCGAGGCGAAGGCCTGGCTGCGGGCCTACTTCTCCGAGCTGACGGCGGAGCGGCGGCGCGCGCCCGGCGAGGACCTGATCAGCGGTCTCGCCACCGCGCGTATCGGCGACGAGATGCTCGACGCCGACGAACTCGCCGTGCTGGCCATGCTCCTGGTGATCACCGGCCACGACACCACCACGTACAACATCAGCAACATCATCTACACGCTGCTGACCCAGCCGGAACGCGCGGCCGAACTGCGCGCCCGGCCCGAACTGCTCCCGCAGGCCCTTGAGGAGCTGCTGCGCTACATCCCGTTCCGCCAGGGCGTCGGTATCCCTCGCGTGGCCATGGAGGACGTCGACTTCGACGGTGTCGTCATCAAGGCGGGCGACACGGTGCACGTGTCCTACCTGACCGCCAACCGTGACGACCTCGCCTACGACCGGCCGGACGAGCTCGACTTCCACCGCGAGGACCCAGCCCTCCACATGACCTTCGGGTACGGCAGCCACCACTGCCTGGGCGCCCACCTCGCTCGCATGGTGCTCCAAGTCTCCATCGGCACACTGCTCACCCGTTTCCCCGACCTTCGTCTGGCCGTACCGGCGGAGGAGGTGCGGTGGAACACCGTCTCGATCTGGCGATACCCGCTCGCCCTGCCGGTTACCTGGTAAGGAGCTGATCATGGCAACTCTGTGCAGGCCCGCCATCGCCGTCCCCGAGCACGTCATCACGCTGGAACAGACCGTGGAGCTGGCGCGGCAGCTCCATCCCGATCACCCGCAGCTCGAACTCGCGGTGCGGCTGATCAGCAACACCGGTGTCCGGACCAGACGTCTGGTCCAGCCCATCGAGACGACACTCCGGCATCCCGGCTTCACCACCCGTAACGCCGTCTACGAGGCGGAGGCGAAGAGACGGGTGCCGGAGGCCGTGCTCCGGGCCCTCGCCCACGCCGAACTGACGCCGCAGGACATCGACATGATCGTCTACGTGTCGTGCACAGGCTTCATGATGCCCTCGATGACCGCGTGGCTCATCAACACCATGGGCTTCAGATCGCAGACCCGGCAGCTGCCGATCGCTCAGCTGGGCTGCGCCGCCGGCGGTGCGGCCATCAACCGGGCGCACGACTTCTGCTCGGCGTATCCGCAGGCGAACGTGCTGATCGTGTCCTGCGAGTTCTGCTCACTGTGCTACCAGCCGACGGACCTCGCGGTGGGCAATCTGCTCTCCAACGGCCTCTTCGGGGACGCCGTCGCCGCCGCGGTGGTACGTGGGCAGGGAGGCACCGGCGTACAGCTGGAGCGCAACGGCTCCCACCTGGTACCCGACACGGAGGACTGGATCTCCTACGCGGTCCGAGACACCGGGTTCCACTTCATGCTCGACAAGCGGGTGCCCGGCACCATGTCCGTACTCGCGCCCGCCATGCGGGAGATGGCCGAGCCGCACGACTGGGACGTCTCCGGACTGGACTTCTACATCGTGCACGCCGGCGGGCCCAGGATCCTGGACGACCTCTGCCGGTATCTCGACGTACCGGCGGAGATGTTCCGCTACAGCCGGGCGACCCTCACCGAGCGCGGCAACATCGCCAGCGCGGTCATCTTCGACGCGCTGGACCGCTTCTTCGAGGACGGCGGCGCCGAACACGGCGCGCGAGGGGTGATCGCCGGCTTCGGTCCCGGCATCACGGCCGAACTCACCCTCGGCACCTGGTCGGTGGGCGGACAGGAGAGCGGACAGATCGAACGGGAAGTGATCCTCCCGACGCCCGTCCTGATGTCGCGGTCCGACGCGGTCGGCTGATCCGGGGCGCGTGCTCAAGCGCCGGACGGGCTCAACGCCCGTCCGGCGCGGCGCCCTGTCCGGCGAACGCTCGTGTGCCTGGGGATCCACCGGCGGGACCTACTCCTCGCCGCCGATGCTGAAGCCCCCCTCCGGGCTCTCGTCCCTGTCGTGCCGACCGTGGACGCCGCCAGGAGGGCGTGCGAGGCGCTGGACCGGCCGGCCAGATACGAGGGATTGACGGACCATCAGGCTCAGGACCGTCTGCGCACCGACCTGTTGGAGCTGTTGCTCCGGCTGGTCACCGCTCCCCCGGTACCGGACCCGCTGGGCGCGCTCCGCGAGGCGCTGGACCGGCAGATCGCGATTCCCGCCACCGAACACGACCTGCGGAAGCAGCTGGGTGCCGGGTACGAGCGGCTCTCCGAGCAGGCGCCGCGCACCGCACTGCGCGAGCACACCACGCTGGAGAGGGCCCTGCTCGACAACGCTTACCGCGCCCGCCCGTTCGCGTTCGGCCACGGCAGGGGCGAGCAGCGCCAGGGCAGGCTGCGCGGCTGGCTGCCCGGTCGGCTGCGCGGCCGGGCGGCCGACCCGGCGGCGGCGAACGCCGAGTCGGTGGAGCGGTGAGGGGCCGCCCGCGGTTCGCCGTTCCCGCGTCGCTCCGGTCCCCCCGGACGGCGGCGCGGTCGGCCGGGCACCCGTACTGGGTTCTGGTGCGGGTGGACCTCAAGTCCATCGTCTGGAGCAGGGCGGGCGAGGACGAGGCGGACACCGAGGAGGCGGTGTGGCGCCTGGGCATGGCATCGGGCGCGACCTCCGGATGGCCGGGCACGGACTGGATCGAGGATCTGCTGCTGCAACGGCACGGCTACGAGATGTACGAGACGTGGGCCACCGGCAACCAGCCGTGGGACAGAGGTCCCGTGAAACGGGCCTGGCAGGAATGGGCCGCCGTGCTCGCCAACACGACAGGAGCAACGGCCTGTCCTCGCTCAACAGGCATTTCGACAGTCTGGGCGCGAACAGGTACGGGCTGCTGAACGCGAAGGACTGCACCCGCGAACACCAGGGTTCGTTCATCCGCCGTCACTACGGTCTCGACGTGACGCCCGCTCCGACGCCCGACCCACCGGGAAAACACAGAAGGCAAGGAGCACACCCGCTCCTCGCCACTCTCAACATATAGCGCACTGGGGGGCTTGCGGCAAGACCCCGGTCGTGCCGCAGAATTGTCGGCCGAGGCGCCAGAACATCCCGAAATCGGAGATTCACGGCTTCTGCGCGCTTCTGCATGCCATTGGCGATACATGGGGGTTCTTTGTGTTTGACGTGATCGTGGCCGGCGGCGGACCGACCGGCTTGATGCTGGCCGCCGAGCTGCGGCTGCACGGCGTGCGGACGCTCGTGCTGGAGAAGGAGGCGGAGCCGACCAGCGTGGTCCGCGCGCTCGGTCTGCACGCGCGCAGCATCGAGGTGATGGACCAGCGCGGTCTGCTGGAGCGGTTCCTTGCGCTCGGCCGGCAGTACCCGCTCGGTGGCTTCTTCGCCGGCATCCGCAAGCCGTCGCCGGAGCGGCTGGACACCTCGCATCCGTATGTTCTCAGCATCCCGCAGCCGGTCACCCAGCGGCTGTTGAACGAGCGCGCCACCGAGCTGGGCATCGAGATCCGGCGCGGGTGCGAACTGGTCGGGCTGAGCCAGGACGACGAAGGGGTGGGTGTCGAGCTGGCCGACGGCACGCGGCTGCGCTCGCGCTATCTCGTCGGCTGCGACGGTGGCCGCAGCACGGTGCGCAAGCTGCTCGGCGTCGGCTTCCCCGGTGAGCCCAGCAGGGTCGACACCCTGCTGGGCGAGATGGCGGTGGCCGCGTCGCAGGAGACGCTGACCGCCGTGATGGCCGAGGTCCGCGAGACCCAACCGCGGTTCGGTGCCATGCCCCTCGGGGACGGGGTGTTCCGGGTCGTGGTGCCCGCCACGGGGGTGGCCGAGGACCGCACGGTCCCGCCGACCTTCGAGGAGTTCGAGCGGGAGCTGCGGGCGACCGCCGGCACCGACCTCGGCGTGCACTCACCGCGCTGGCTGTCCCGCTTCGGCGACGCCACCCGGCAGGCGGAGCGCTATCGGAGCGGCCGGGTGCTGCTGGCCGGCGACGCGGCGCACATCCACCCGCCGGTGGGCGGGCAGGGCCTCAACCTCGGTATCCAGGACGCGTTCAACCTCGGCTGGAAGCTGGCCGCCGAGGTGGGCGGCTGGGCACCGGAGGGGCTGCTGGACAGCTACTCCGGTGAACGGCACCCGGTGGCCGCCGACGTGCTGGACAACACCCGCGCGCAGATGGCGTTGATGTCGACCGAGCCGGGCCCCCGGGCCGTGCGCCGGCTGCTGTCGGAACTGATGGACTTCGAGGAGGTGAGCCGGTATCTGACCGAGAAGATCATCGCGGTCGGGGTCCGCTACGACTTCGGCGACGGGCATGAACTGCTCGGCCGGCGGATGCGGGACGTGCCGCTGAAGCGGGGGCGTCTGTACGAGCTGACGCACGGCGGACGCGGTCTGCTGCTCGACGGGACCGGCCGGCTCTCGGTGGCGGGCTGGGCCGACCGGGTCGACCATGTCGTCGACGTGAGCGAGGAGTTGGACGTGCCCGCGGTGCTGTTGCGGCCGGACGGCCATGTGGCGTGGGTCGGCGAGGACCAGGCGGATCTGCTCGACCGGCTGCCCAAGTGGTTCGGTGTGGCCCTGAGTTGAGCGCATGGCGTCCGGCTCGACCGCCGGACGGGCGGCGCGAGTGGCCCGTCCGGCGGTCGAGGGTGGATCGGCCGCCGCCGGTCAGGGGGTGACGGCGATGTTCGTCAGGCCACGGCCGCCGGTGACCGTGTTGTTCGAGTGCACGGTGGTGCGGCAACTGGCGGTGTCGGCGGTGACGTTGATCGCGAGCCGCTTGTCGCCGGTGGCGCCGTTCAGATCCGACTTGTTGCCGCGGAAGACCGTGCCGCAGCCCCAGCCCGACTTCTGGGTGTGGGTCTCGAAGCCGTTGTTGGTGGTGTTCTTCCCGGTGTTGTTCTCGACGAGGGTGTTGTTGCCCTTCACGTCGACCCAGGAGTCGTCGAAGTTGGCGCCGGTCAGCCCCCGGCCGTCGAAGGTGTTGCCGATGATCTTCGCGCCGGTGGTGCCTTCCTTGATGTCGATGGCCTCACCCCCGACATCGGGACCGATGGTGTTGTTGAGGATCTGCGCGTTGTCGCTCTTGTCCGAGGTGCCGCCGGCCGAGCCGACGTAGACGCCCTCGCCCATGCCCCGGCCGTCGTTGCCGGTGTCGTAGATCCGCGAGTTCTTGATGACTCCGTCGCGGCTGGTGTTCCGGAAGTGGACGCCCTCCATGTCCAGGTCGTGCACGACGACGGAGTCGATGACGACGCCGTCGGCCGTGTCCGCCATGATCCCCTTCTGCGCGCCGGTGAGGGTGATGCCCTTGACGGTCCAGTACGAGGCGCCGTTGAGGTGCAGTACGTACCCGCCGCCCGCACTGAGGACGGCCTTCTCCGAACCGGTGAGCGTGATGCGGGAGTTGGCGGTGGCGGCGACCAGCGCCTTGAAGTTTCCGGTGTAGAGGCCGTCGGCGAGCTGGATCGTGTCGCCGGGGCGGACGGTGGTGAGGGCGGACTTCAGCTGGGCGGCGGTCGTCACGCTGATGACCGCCGCGTGGGCCGGGGTGACGGTCGTGGACAGCACGCCGGCCGTCGTGGCAACGGCGAGGAGGGTGGGGAGCAGCCTTCGAGCACGCATCGCAAGCGCCTTCCTGCGGGAGTGTGGGGTCTCATATGCGAACAGGGGACGAGCTTGTGAACACTGGAGCTGATTGGCCACCGTAGGGACACCGACGAACCGCGTCAAGGTCCGTACCAATAGCGGAACTTGAACCCCTGAACTCCGGCTCGCCGACACCCCGGCCCCGCGAACCCCACATCACACGCACGATCGGTCGTACATTTATCGATACAACAAGGTGGCCGTCTGTATATGGGGCCGCGCGTCGGCTCGATGGCGCGCCCAACCCACCTGGGGGCAGACTCTGCTGACGGCACGTCAGGACGAGCGGCGGGGCGGCGGCCCGAGGGACGCCGCCCCGCCACCGCCTGTCAGGCGTTCGGGTCGAACGGGATGCCGCCCGGCTTGGCCCTGGTGAGGTGCGAGTTGAATGTGCTGTCCTTGATACCGAGCGTCGCGCTGCCGAAGTCGGCCCCGCTCAGCTTGTCGCGCAGACCGGCGGGGTAGCCCTCCCAGCCGACGAGCGTCGGGTACTGCCACGTTCCCTTGTGGTTCTCCGGCGGCTCGTCACCTGTGCTCGCGGACCGGAAGGTGTGCGTACTGCCCCCGTCCTTGTGGTAGACGACCTTGGCGTGGCTGCCGTCGAACTGGATCTGGGAGCGGTTGTGGATCTGGAACCCGCCGTGGGCGGAGGTCGACACGTACTCGACGTTGTTGTCCTTCACCCACACCACGATGTGCTCCCAGTCGTGGCGGTGTCCGGCGCTACCGCCGCCGAGCGACACCTGGTCCTTCTCGAAGTAGGACGCGTACATGATCGCGCACCACCCGTTGTTGCACTTCTCGCGCGAGTAGCTGTTGGTGTTCTCCAGGTCGGACAGGTCACGGCAGTTGCCGTTGACGTCGCCGCCCATTCCCAGACCCGGGGCGATGGTGCCGTCGGGGCCGATGGCGGGGCTGGCGTAGCAGCCGTCACGGTCGTAGTCGTAGGCGGGCTGGAACGACCGCTCCTGCCCGTTGGCGTTACCCGGGAGTGCCCTTGGGGGGTCGGCGTGGGCGGTGGCCGGGGAGGCCACCACCAGTGCTACGGCTCCGACGAGACTCGTGAGGGACATCCTCCCGAGCCGCCGCGACGAGCCTGTTCGCTTGGCCGAGGGCCAACTCTTCTTCAACTGCGTCCTCCTGGTCGAACCCGCGGTGGGGAGCGGGCAGGGCCGGACCGTCCACGGCACGCATGTCAGCCATGTCGTGCGCGTGGCGGCCACTGAACACGCATGAGTCTGCCTGGAGTTGGCGATCACTCGCAGCAGAATCCGGGAGTCGGACGCCCGTTCGTCAGCCCTCGACGTCCTCCACGCCGAGCGACTCGCAGCGCGCCGGGTCCCGGCCGCGGATACGCGGGGCCATCGCCACTCCCACCAGGAGGAGCACCGGAAGCGGCAGCAGCGGCGACCAGTTGACGGCGGAGCCTGCGGCCGTGCCGCCGACCGGTGCGCCGGACCGCCGGTGGATCCTGCCGAACGGGGTCGGCAGCGAGGGCCGGACGGCTGCCGCCCCGCCCTCGCCGGTCAACGTCCGCGGCGGTGCCCGGCCGCGTTCGGCCGGCGCCCCGGCGGGTAGTCCGGCGTCGGCGGGGCGATGACGGTCGGGATGGCGCGGGCCTCGGTCACTCCCCCCTGGACGGTGACGAGTTCGCCGTAGTGGTGGATCTCCAGCGGGTCACCGGTGGGAAGGGTGTACGTGGCGGTCGTCGGGGTGATCTCGACGCGGAGGTGGCGGCCCCGGAACTGCATCGTGAAGGCGAGCCGGCTGATCTCCTCCGGCAGCCGGGGCGCGAAATCCAGCCTGTCCCAGCCGTGCCTCATCCCCCCGAAGCCGCCCACCAGAACCATCCAGGCGCCCGCGAGCGAGGCGATGTGCAGGCCGTCCCTGGTGTTGTGCTCCAGGTCCTCCAGGTCGATCTGCGCCGCCTCGGTAAGATAGTCGTAGGCGAGGCGCATGTGCCCCGTCTCCACCGCGATGACCGCCTGGCAGCAGGCCGACAGCGAGGAGTCGCGGACGGTGAGGGGCTCGTAGTAGGCGAAGTTGCGCGCCTTGTGGTCGGCGTCGAAGTAGGAGCCGCACTTGACCATGGCCAGGACCAGGTCCGCCTGTTTGATGACCTGCTTGCGGTAGATGTCGAAGTAGGGGAAGTGGAGCAGGAGCGGGTACTGGTCGGGCCGGGTGCCCTCGAAGTCCCACTGCTGGTGCCCGGTGAATCCGGCGTCCTGCTCATGCACCCGCAGCTCGCTGTTGTAGGGGATGTTCATGGCGTCGGCGGCGTCCCGCCACGTCGCGCTCTCCTCGTCGTCCACGCCGAGTTCGGCCGCCCGGTCGGCGTGCCGCTCCACGATGCCGGCCGCCGCCAGCAGATTCGTCCGGGCCATCAGGTTCGTGTACGTGTTGTCGTCCACGACGGCGCTGTACTCGTCGGGGCCGGTGACACCGTCGATGTGGAAGACGCCGTGGTGGTCGTGGTGACCTAGGGATCGCCACAACCGCGCCGTCTCCACGAGCAGTTCGACGGCGCAGTCACGCTCGAACTCCTCGTCGTGGGTGGCGGACAGGTACCCCACCACCGCGTCGGCGATCCCGGCGTTCACATGGAAGGCCGCCGCGCCGGCCGGCCAGTAGGCCGAGCACTCGGAACCATCGATGGTCCGCCAGGGGAACGCCGCTCCCCGCAAACCGAGTTGCTTCGCGCGCTCACGCGCGGCCGGCAGGGTGCTCTGGCGCCAGCGCAGCGCCTGTGACACCGCGTCCGGTGAGGTGTACGTGAGCAACGGCAGGACGAACGCCTCGGTGTCCCAGAAGGCGTGCCCGTCGTAGCCGGAGCCGGTCAACCCCTTGGCGGGGATGCCGCGTTGCTCGGCGCGGGCGCCGGCCTGCAGAACGTGGAAGAGGGCGAAGCGCACGGCCTGCTGGATCCCCTCGTCGCCCTCCACCTCCACATCGGCGCACCGCCAGAAGGCGTCGAGGTAGGTGCGCTGTTCCTCGACGAGGCCCGTCCAGCCGACACTCGCGGCGCCGGCGAGAGCCGCGTCCACCTGGTCGCCGATGGCGGGCAGCGACCGGGTGCTGGACCAGCCGTACGCCACGAGCTTGTCCAGGCGCAGGCTCTTGCCGGGGGTCAGGACGGAGGTGACGGTCAGCCGGGCGATGTCGTCGTCGGACTCGCACTCCGTCGTGGTCGGCTCGGGTCCGGACACGACATGGTCCGCCGCCGCGCCGACGCGCAGGCCGCTGCGGCGGGTGGAGTGCACCAGCCGCAGCCGGTTCCCGGAGGCGAACGTCTCCTCCGCCTGGAGCGGCGACTCCAGCGCGACGGCGGCCCGGGGGTCGGTCGCGGCGCCGGGCAGTTGCTCGTTGGCCACCAGCTCCGACTGGATCACGATGCGCACCTCGGAGTCGACCGCCTCGACCTCGAAAGAGACCGCGGCGATGGCTCGCTGGGTGAAGGACACGAGCCGGGTGGAGCGCACCCGTACGGTGTTGCCGGCCGGCGAGGTCCACTCGCAGGTACGGTGCAGCAGGCCGGTCCGCAGGTCGAGCACGCGTTCGTGGGAGCGCAGTTGCCCGTAGCGCAGGTCGAACGGCTCGTCGTCGACCAGCAGCCGGATGATCTTGCCGTTGGTGACGTTGATGACGGTCTGGCCGGACTCCGGGTAGCCGTAGCCGGCCTCGGCGTACGGCAGGGGGTGCAGTTCGTGGACGCCGTTGAGGTACGAGCCCGGCAGGCCGTGCGGTTCTCCCTCGTCGAGGTTGCCGCGCCATCCGATGTGGCCGTTGGAGAGCGCGAAGACCGATTCGCTCTGCGGCAGCACGTCGAGGTTGAGTTCCGTCTCGCGCAGGGACCAGGGCTCCACGGCGTACATCAGGTCGGTGATCATGCCTGCGGCTCCCGGTCGGCGGGGCGGCCGGGTTCGCCGGGGCCGGCGAGGTCCGCCAGGTCCGCCAGGTCCGTGACGACGGTGTCGGCGCCGTGGGACCGCAGCGCTTCGGCCTGGCCGACCCGGTCGACGCCGACGACGTACCCGAAGTGTCCGGCGCGGCCCGCCTCCATGCCCGCGAGCGCGTCCTCGAACACGGCGGCGGCCGACGCCTCGATGCCCAGGTCCTCCGCCGCCGCGAGGAAGGGGGCGGGGTCGGGCTTGCCGGGCAGTCCGCGCTCCGCCGCCACGACGCCGTCGACACGGGTGTCGAAGAGGGGTTCGGCGTCGATGGCCCGGAGGATGTCGCGGCAGTTGGTGCTGGAGGAGACGACGGCGGTGCGCAGCCCGCCCGCCCGGACGGCCCGGATGTAGCGCAGCGAACCCTCGTACGGCTCGACGCCGCCGGCCTTGATCCTCTTCAGCAGCCGGTCGTTCTTGCGGTTGCCGAGGCCCTGGACGGTGGCCCGGTCGGGCGGGTCGTCAGGGGCGCCTTCGGGAATCTTGATGCCGCGCGAGGCGAGAAAGGCCCGTACGCCGTCGGCGCGGGGCAGCCCGTCGACGAATTGGCTGTAGTCCGCGACGGCGTCGAACGGGCGGAACTGATCCCCGTCACGCTCCCGCAGGAACTCGTCGAACGTCTCTTTCCAGGCCGCCGCGTGCACGACGGCCGTCTTGGTGATGACACCGTCGAGGTCGAACAGGCAGGCCTGGATGCTGTCCGGGAGGCCGAGTTTCGTCATGCGGTGCACCTTCTGCGTGGAAGGGAGCTGCTTTCCCGGCAATCGTAGGGCGGTCGGACGGACCGGTCCTCGGGAACATTCGCCGCGCGGTCTCCGTCCGGCATGGGAAAACCTGGAAGAACCCGGCGGGAATCCTGAAGGAATCCAGGAAGGAAGCTTGGAGGAATTACGGGGAAATCCCTCGGCGGGCGGACAGCCCTTCGCTCATTCGGCGGTGGCGGTGTACGGCTCGATGCCGGGCGGGATGCGTACCGCGATCAGTGCGATGTCGTCCGTACCGGCGTCACCGAGCGCCACCACCAGTTCGTCGCAGAAGGTCTCCAGCGGGGCACGGGCCAGCGCGGCGGCGTGTCGGCGCAGCCGCGTCATACCGTCGTCGAACGTCTCGCTGCGGCGCTCGATCAGCCCGTCGGTGTACAGCAGGACCGTCGATCCCGGTGGCAGGGTTTCGGTGGCGTCGGGGCGGATCGTCTCGGGCACCACGCCGAGCAGGATGCTCCGGCCCTCCTCCAGAAAACGGGTGTCGCCGTCGCGGGTGATCAGCAGCGGGGCGGGGTGCCCGGCGACGGCGTACTCGAAGATCCAGGGGCTGTCCGGTTCGGGCTTGGCGAGCAGGCCGTAGAGACAGGTGAGGGTCTGCCACGGGTAGAGGATCTCGTTCGCGGCGTCCAGCCGGGCCAGGATCTTGCCCGGTGGTTCCTTACGGTCGCAGGCGATGCCCCGCAGCATGTTGCGCATCTGGCTCATGGCCACCGCGGCCTTGAGATCGTGGCCGGTGACGTCACCGATGATCAGGCTGAGGGCACCGTCGGGGAGCAGGAACGCGTCGTACCAGTCGCCGCCGACCTCCGCGCTCGCCCGCGCGGGGTCGTACCGTGCCGCGATCTCCAGCGGGCCGCCGTGGGGCAGGTCGGGCAGCAGAGAACGCTGGAGCCGTTCGGCCGTATGGGCGATCTGGCCGTGCAGCCTCGCGCTGTCCACGGCCATGGCGATGCGGTGGGCCAGGTCCTCGATCAGCGGCAGCCGGTCCTCGTCGTCGAGCCCTTCCGGGCCGGTGCGCACCAGGGTCAGCACGCCGAGCACTTGGTGGCGGGCGCGCAGGGGGACCAGTACGGCGCGGTGCGCGCCCAGTTGCTCGAAGGTCCGCAGCTCGACGCGGTGCAGCGCGTCGGCGCCCTCGTCCGGGGCGGGGAAGTCCGCGAGACGCAGGGGCCCGGCGCCCCGCAGGGCCCGCGCCAGCGGGGCCTGGGAGGATTCGCCGGCCGGCGGCATCAGCGCCTCCAGGAATCCGGAGGGCAGCACATCGGGCTCGCGGTGCTCCACCACCGCGCGACGCAGCTGCCCCTCGTTCTCGACCAGGTCGATCGCGCACCAGTCGGCGAGTGCGGGGACCAGCACCCTGCACAGCCGGCGCAGCCCCTGTTCCAGGTCGAGCGTGCTGGACAGCGCCTCGGACGCGTTGGCCACGATCGTCAGCCGGTCCAGGGCGTCCTGAAGGGCGCGGTCCACGTCGAAGGGCTCGTCCCCGGGTGGCGAAGTGGTCACGTCGGGCCTCCTCTGCGTACGGCGCCGCGGTCCACCCCTGCGAGGCGCGTTCGATGTCCGGAACGCGTTCGAGCGTATGCCTTCGGCGCGGACCGGCCCTTCAGGAAACGAGCTGGTCGAGGAAGGCGTGGAGATTCGCCCGGGTGCGCTCGATCTGCTGCTCCACGGTCAGGCTCTCCTGCATCCGTCCGCCGGGCGCCGCGGCCTTCTTTCCGCGTACGTAGAGGGAGCAGGCGAGGTCGGTGCACATGTACAGCCCGACCGAATTCCCGTCCCGGCCCGCCCTGCCACGCTTCCGGGCGGTCATCAGCGACACACCGCTGCCCGGGTGGGTGGTCAGACAGAGGGAACACATGCTGCGGTGCAGAAATCCACGGCGCCGCGACGGATAACGCAGCGTCACGCCGACGAGCGCCCCGTCCCTTTCGGTGACGAGATAGCCGCGGTCGGGCGCCGAGAGGTCGAGCCACCCCAGGAAGTCCAGGTCTTCCCAGGGGTGGTCGGCGAGTTCGCGCGGCAGCGGAAGCCGCGCCGCCTCGCCCTTGGTGCAATTGACGAACGATGTACGGATGTCCTGTTCGGTCACGGCTTTCATGATTCCGACGCTAACAGTGCCTAATCATATTAGGCAAACAATTATTACTTCTAGGCGGCCGAGTGTGCTGAGGTGGAGCCACGCCGGACGACGCCGGACGACGCCGAGCACCGGCCGAGCACAGGAGGTGGCGCCCATGGCGCGCGTACGACTGACGGTCGACCGGTTGACGGAGGCGGCGGGCGTCCTCGCGGACGAGGTCGGCTTCGAGAACGTCACGGTGGCCGCGCTCGCCCGGCGCTTCGACGTGAAGGACGCGAGCCTCTACGCCCACCTCAGGAACGCGGCGGACCTGCGGACGAGGATCGCGCTGCTGGCGGTGGACGAGTTCGCCGAGCGCGTCGCCGCCGCGGTGGCGGGCCGGGCCGGCAAGGACTCGCTCGTCGCGTTCGCCGACGCGTACCGGGCGTTCGCACTGGAGCGCCCCGGCCTGTACGCGGCCACACAGATGCGCGTCGACCCGGCGATCACGGCCACTCCCCCGTCGTATCTGCGCACCATCGAGATGACGTACGGGATGCTCCGGGCGTACGGCCTCACCGAGCCGGACCTGACCGACGCCGTACGGCTGCTGCGCAGCACCTTCCACGGCTTCAGCACGCTGGAGGCCAACGGCGGATTCGGGGCCGACCGCGACGTCCGGGCCTCCTGGGAGCGGACCGTCGAAGCGCTCCATGTCCTGCTGGAGCACTGGCCGCGCGCGGGGACCGCGGCGCCCACTGGCGCGGCCTCACCTCATAGGGTTACGTAGCGCCAGGACCACGGGCTCGACGCCCCGGGCGGCGGCCGACCGACACGATTGGAGTTCGCCGATGGTGCACGACAGGGCCGGGCAGCAGGCGCAGCCCGGAGATCTGGTGGACGTGGCCCGGCTGGTGACGGCCTATTACACGCTGCACCCGGATCCGGCCGAGCCCGCGCAGCGGGTCACCTTCGGTACGTCGGGGCACCGCGGCTCCGCCTTCGTGGCGGCCTTCAACGAGGACCACATCGCCGCCACCACCCAGGCCATCTGCGACTACCGGACCCGCCAGGGCACCGACGGGCCGGTGTTCCTGGGCGTCGACACCCACGCCCTGTCCGAGCCGGCCCGGGTCACCGCGCTGGAGGTGCTGGCCGCCAACGGCGCCACCGTCCTGATCGACTCGGACGACGGCTACACACCCACCCCGGCCGTCTCGCACGCGATCCTGACGTACAACCAGGACCGCGCCACCGGCCTCGCCGACGGCATCGTGGTCACGCCGTCGCACAACCCGCCGGCCGACGGCGGCTTCAAGTACAACCCGCCCAACGGCGGCCCCGCCGGTTCGGACGCCACCTCCTGGATCCAGGACCGCGCCAACGCCCTGATCGAGGCGGGCCTGGGAGAGGTCCGCCGGATTCCGTACGCGCGGGCGCTGGCCGCCGACACCACGGGGCGGCACGACTTCCTGGGCCGGTACGTGGACGACCTGCCGTCCGTCCTGAATCTGGACGCGGTGCGCGACGCCGGGATCCGGATCGGCGCGGACCCGCTCGGCGGCGCCTCGGTCGGGTACTGGGGCCGGATCGCCGAACGGCACCGGCTCGACCTCACGGTGGTGAACCCGCTCGCCGACCCGACGTGGCGGTTCATGACGCTGGACTGGGACGGCAAGATCCGGATGGACTGCTCGTCGCCGCACGCGATGGCCTCGCTGATCGCGCGGCGCGACGAGTACACCATCGCGACCGGCAACGACGCCGACGCCGACCGGCACGGCATCGTCACGCCGGACGGCGGTCTGATGAACCCCAACCACTATCTGGCCGTGGCCATCCAGTACCTCTACGCGCACCGCGACGGCTGGCCGGCCGGCACCGGGATCGGCAAGACGCTGGTCTCCTCCTCGATGATCGACCGGGTCGCCGCCGACCTCGGGCGCACGCTCGTGGAGGTGCCGGTGGGATTCAAGTGGTTCGTCGACGGTCTGTACGACGGCAGTCTGGGCTTCGGCGGCGAGGAAAGCGCCGGTGCCTCGTTCCTGCGCCGCGACGGACGGGTGTGGACCACCGACAAGGACGGCATCCTGCTCGCCCTGCTGGCCTCCGAGATCACCGCCGTCACGGGCTCCACCCCGTCCCAGCACTACGCGGCGCTCACCGACCGCTTCGGCGACCCGGCCTACGCCCGCGTGGACGCCCCCGCGACCCGCCAGGAGAAGGCGGTCCTCGCGAAGCTCTCGGCCGACCAGGTCACCGCCGACTCCCTGGCGGGCGAGCCGATCACCGCGGTCCTCACCGAGGCGCCCGGCAACGGCGCGGCGATCGGCGGCCTGAAGGTGTGCACGGACAGCGCCTGGTTCGCCGCGCGGCCGTCGGGCACCGAGGACGTGTACAAGGTGTACGCGGAGAGCTTCCAGGGCCCCAAGCACCTGAGCGAGGTCCAGGAAGAGGCGAAGACCCTGGTGTCGAGGGCGCTGCGTGCCGCGGGCTGACGTATTTCTGATGGTTCGTCAACTTCGGTGCCGCGCGCCGATGTTCACCGGGCGGGCGGCGGAGCGATCTCCACGGAGAGGTCGTTGTCGACCGTGTAGTACGGACGCGCCGTCACCCCGCCGAGGGTGGCGGCCGGGTAGACGAAGACCGTCTTGCGGTCCGCGACATCGTCCAGCAGCCGGGCCACCCGGATCCGGGACGCGCCCGTCGCGGGGCGGACGTACACGTCCCAGATCACCGGCGCCGCCCCGGCTGCGGGCCGTCCGCCTTCCGCCAGGAGCTCCTGGTAGTCGACGGTGAAGGAGAAGTCCTGGCCCCCCTCGGGCCGTAGCGCGATCTCCCGTACGACGCCGGCCTGACCCCGTCGGTACAGCAGCGCCGCCGCGCCCTCCCCCGGACGGGGCCCGAACAGCCGCGCCCGCACGGTCATCGACCGGCCCGAGAAGACGATCCGGCCGGCCTCCGCGTGCGAGGCCCGCAGCCAGGCCCGTACGGCGAGACGGCCGTCCTTGGTGGCGTACGGGATCCGGACCGCCAGCGGCGTCACCACGCCGTCGCGGCCACCGGACACCAGCGCGCGCAGATCGCGAAGGCCGGGCAGCAGCGGTGTGCGCTCCTCGCCCGGCACGCCCACGACGTACGCGTCCCAGCGGCCCTCCGCCAGGGCGGGTGCCGTCTCCAGGACAGCCCGCCACTCGTCCTTCCCGTCGGGCTCCAGCGCGACGACGCGGCCGAGCTCCTCCGACCGCCCCTTCTTCGGGCGCAGCTGGAGCAGCAGCCGGGGGCGCGCGGAATCGGGCAGCGGCAGTCGTACGCGTACGACGAAGCGCCCTTCCTCGTCCACGGTCGTGTCCGCGCGCGGCTTCTCCAACGGTCCGTTCACCGCCGGTCCGTTCGTGCCCGGCCCATTCGTGCCCGTTGCGTTCCCGGCCGGTGCGTTCGTGCTGTCGTCGCCGCTCATCCCCGTGCCTTCCGTACGGTCCTCAGGACACTGCTGGCCGCGACGAGCGCGGTGTCCTTCGCCGCGTAACCGCCGCTCACCAGTGCGTGGTCCGTCGCGCGCGCCGACGGCCCGCCGGCGCCCCGGGCCGCCACCAGCTCCTCGAACAGCTGCTCGGCCTGGGCCACCACGGGGCCGGGGGCGTAGCGCCGGGAGTTGTGCAGTGCGGCGCGGCCCATCCGGCGGCGCAGTTCGTCGTCGCGTACGAGATCCAGCAGGGCGCCGGCCAGCGCGTCCCGGTCTCCGACGGGGACCAGCCTGCCGTCCTCGCCGGGGGCGATGATCTCGCCGGGGCCGTACTCGCAGTCGGTGCTCACGACGGGCAGTCCACAGCGCATCGCCTCGACGATGGTCATGCCGAACGGCTCGAAGTTCGATGTCGCCGCCCCGATCGAGGCCTTGACCCACTCGGCTTCCATCGGGGTCACGGCGCCCATCAGGAAGACGTTGTTGTGCAGGCCCAGCCGGTCGATGAGCGCGCGCAGCCGCTCCCGCTCCTCACCCTTGCCGTAGATCCGCAGCTGCCAGTCGGGCCGCTCGGCGGCGACGGTGGCGAAGGCCTCGATCAGCAGGTCGAATCGTTTCACCGGTACCAGCCGTCCGGCCGCGATCACGACGCGCTCGGTGCCGTCCGCCGGCGGAAGGGCCGGGGCCGGGACGCTGTTGGGGAGCGCCTGCACCCGGACGCCCGGCAGTCGCATCTTGCGCCGGTAGGCGGCGGCGTCGGCCTCCGTGACGGGGGTGAGCGCGTCCAGGCGCGGATAGACCCGGCGCAGCGCGTTGCGCAGGCGCGGCGGGTGGTTGTTCAGCGTGAGGTGCTCCTGCCCGACGCGCACCGTGCGGGCGGGTGCCTGGAGGGCGAGGTGCACGTTGAGGCCGGGCCGGGTGCCCACGGCGACATCGGCGTCGAGCGACGCCAGCGCCTCGCCGATGCGCTCGTCGGTGAGCGCGCTGTACTGCCGGTAGCGGTACTCGGACGAGGGGAAGATCTTCGCCGGTGTCAGATGCCGCGGGTCGCTCTGCTCGTGCCGCAGATCGACCAGGGGCCGCAGGCGTACGCGCGGATCGAGGTTGAGATTCGGCCGCTCCCGGTGCCGGAGAGCCGAGATGATCTCCACATCGTGCCGATCGGCCAGCGCGCGGGCCAAGTTGAACGTGGTCGTGATCGTCCCTCCTATCCCATACGCGTTGTGTATAAGAAATGAGATCTTCATGCCGTGCATGACGGGTTGGGCATCCGGAAGGTTGCTCGCGTAACCCCTCGGTAAGGAGAAAGGCACCCTGCCGTAACCGCGCGGTCTGACGCGCCGTCGGACGCGATCCACGCGAGGAGACGGCTGGAGCATTTGCCGTATTGAGCAGTTTTACCGGCAATATGATCGGGAAGACGGCCCTGTGCACAGCCCCCTCACCCCACGCACCCCTGTCGAAGCGGCACATCAAGGAGCCACCATGAACGCGGTCCCCGACATCACGCTCAACAACGGGGT
This sequence comes from Streptomyces panacea, assembly GCF_040560175.1. Classification (NCBI taxonomy): domain Bacteria; kingdom Bacillati; phylum Actinomycetota; class Actinomycetes; order Kitasatosporales; family Streptomycetaceae; genus Streptomyces; species Streptomyces panacea. The sequence goes on along the minus strand of NZ_JARJHW010000009.1, from coordinate 8,551 downwards.
GAAGATCCCCCAGCTCGGTTTCGGCACCTTCCAGATCCCGCCGGCCGACACCCGGGCGGCGACACTGACCGCGCTGGAGATCGGCTACCGGCACATCGACACCGCGCAGATGTACGGCAACGAGAAGGAGGTCGGCCAGGCGGTCCGCGACTCCGGGCTCGACCGGGACGACATCTTCGTGACCAGCAAGCTGAACAACCCCTTCCACGAGCCCGCCGCCGCGCACGCCGCGTTCGAGCAGAGCCTCGCGGACCTCGGACTGGCCCATCTCGACCTCTTCCTCATCCACTGGCCGCTGCCCGCCACCGGGAAGTTCGTCGAGACGTGGAAGGCGCTGGAGGAGATCTACCGGTCCGGGCGGGTCAGGGCCATCGGCGTCTCCAACTTCCAGCCGCACCATCTGCGCCGCCTCCTGGAGGGCTCCGTCGTCGTGCCCGCCGTCAACCAGATCGAGGCGCACCCGTATCTGACCCAGGACGAGGTCAGGGCGTTCGACCGGGAGCACGACATCGCCACCGAGGCGTGGTCCCCCATCGCCAAGGGCAAGGTGCTGAACGACCCGATCATCGTCGGCATCGCCAACGCGGTCGGCCGGACCCCCGCGCAGGTGACCCTCCGCTGGGCCCTCCAGCGCGGGGACATCGTCTTCCCGAAGTCGGTGACCCGCGAGCGCGTCGAGGAGAACTTCGCCCTGTTCGACTTCGAGTTGAGCGAGGGCGACATCGCCGAGATCTCGGCCCTCAACCGGAACGAGCGCACCGGTCCCGACCCGGAGCACGTCAACTGACGCCCGGCCGCCGCCCGGTCCGTAATGGATGTCCCAACTCCGCAACTCTCGGCGGAGAACGGCCGGTGAGTACGGCAAGATCGGTCGTATGACCGAACAACGGGCCAACGCACCGCGACAGAGCGCTACGGACGAGACGATCGCGGCCCTGTCGGTCCGCCTCCGCGCGGCGGACACCGGCGGCTGGACGTCGGACGCGACACGGGCGCTGGTCGTCCGGCTCGGCTGGGGCTGGAGCGGCAGTCCCGGCGTGGTCACCGGCCGCTCCACCGGCGACGCGCGGCTGCGGCCCGTCGGGAAGTTCGAGGAGCGGCACGTGGGCGGGGAGGCGTACGTCGAACTGGCCGTCCCCGTACGGCACACCGCCCCGGACCCGGCCTCCCAGGCGGAGGCCTTCCGGCTGGCCAAGGACGAGCTGACCGCCGCGCTCGGCGAGGCGTCGATCATGGGTGTGCACGGGAGGCTGGCGCCGTTCCTCCGCACCGTGCCCAGCTGGGGCTCCCCGTATCTGCGCTGGCGTGGCGAGTCCGACACGCTCGAACTGCGCGCGGGACCGACGGGGCCCGAGCTGGTCCTTCTGCCCACCGACCCGGCCGAGAGCTGGTTCGTACGCCAGGGAAACGGCGACGAGCTCGGGATCACGGGCTTCTTCGGCTTCCGGCCCGACGGGTCGAACGGCGGCCTGACCTTCCCCGGTGGCTGGCGGGCCCGGAGCTGGGAGACGATGACCCGATCGCTCGCCGCCTTCCTGACGACGCTGCCTGCCGAGACGACGGCGCTGCGGACCCCGATGTGGATGCCGATCTACGGCCGGATCAAGGGGAAGGGCGCGCCGATCCTCTTCGACATCGACTGCGGCGACCGGCTGATGCTCGCCTCCTTCGCGGACGAGTCCGTCGACCCGTCCGCGCTGGGCTGGGGTACGGCGGCGACGTACCCGACGACCGGCCGGCCCTGGCCCGACCCCAACCACCCGCGCCTGCGCATCGACGCGGGCGGTCCGGGCCGGCCCGACGGCCAGGCGCTCGCCGAGACGATCGTGGCGACGGCCCGCGCGATGGGTGTGGAGTCGCCCGAGGACCTGCTCATCGGCTCCGAGGCCGGGGACATGGGCGCCTACCGGGTCACGTTCTACGGCCTGGGTCTGCCGATGGGCTGAGGCGGTCGGAGCGTGGCCCCGGCGCATCGCGAACTGATCAACTCGCCTGCGCTGTGGCAGACTTCACCGGACGGCCGGTGACGCCCGGGCACGCCCGTGACGGCGCCCGAACGCGTCGTGCCACCTTCCGTCGCACCGCCACGCACCCATCGGAGTTTCGTATGACGGCAGGGACACCCAAACCTCAGGTCGACACCAGCAAGCCGCACCCCGCACGGGTCTACGACTGGCTGCTCGGCGGCAAGGACAACTACGAGGTCGACCGTCAGGTGGGCGAGCGACTGCCGGCCGAGTCGAGGGACGGTGCCCGCCAGAACCGGGCGTTCATGCACCGCGCCGCCGCCTGGCTGGCCGGCACCGGCGTCACCCAGTTCCTGGACATAGGCACCGGCATCCCGACCGAGCCGAACCTGCACCAGATCGTGCAGGCGATCGCGCCGACGGCGCGGATCGTCTACGCCGACAACGATCCCATCGTGCTGCGGCACGCCGAGGCCCTGCTCGTCAGCACGCCCGAAGGCACGACCGACTACATCCAGGCCGATGTGCGAAAGCCGGAGGAAATACTGCAGTACGCCCGCGCCACCCTGGACTTCGAGCGGCCGATCGCGCTGTCCCTCATCGCGCTCATGCACTTCGTCCCCGACGACCAGGGCCCGTACGACATCGTCTCCAGCCTGGTGGACGTGCTGCCGTCGGGCAGCCATCTGGTGCTGTCCCACGCGGCGTCGGACCTGGTGCCGGAGCTGTCGGACAAGGTCGTCGCGGAGTACGCGAAGGGCGGCATCACGCTGGGATTCCGTACCCACGGCGGGGTGGGCCGCTTCTTCGAGGGGCTGGAGCTGATCCAGCCCGGACTGGTGACGGCGCCCGCCTGGTTCAAGGACACGGACGCGCCCACGGACGAGATGAGCGGCATCTACGCGGGCGTGGCGCGCATCCCGTAAGCCGCGGGTCGCTGCCCCCTCGCACGACCCGGTCCGGCTTACGCTGCGGTGGCCCGACCGCCGTCGACGTGAGACCGAGGTGTTGTGGGATGCCGACGACCATGCGCAAGTGGGCGTGGCTGCCCGTTCTGGCCGTCGGGCTGGGGCTGTACTTCCTCGTGCAGGGCACGCTGATCGACACCGGCAACGTCAACTACGTACCGTCCATGATCCTGTTGGGCGCGGTCGTCGTCCCTCTCTCCTTCCTCACCTTCGTGGCGGGGCGCACGGGCGAGTGGCGGATCGGGCCGTTCGTGCTGGGGATCGCGGCGCTGTTCGGCGGCGTGGTCGGGATCGTGGCCGCCGGACGGCTGGAGTTCGACACCCTCCGCGGCCTGGGCACGACGTCCCTGATCGGCATCGGCCTGATCGAGGAGTCGTGCAAGCTCATCGTCCCGGTGCTGATCCTGGTGTGGCAGTGGCAGCGCGGGACCGTACGTGTCGGGGACGGGCTGCTGATCGGGGTCGCGGCGGGCATGGGGTTCGCCGCGCTGGAGACCATGGGGTACGCGTTCACCGCGCTGCTGGCGTCCCAGGGGAACATCGGGGACGTCGAGCAGACCCTGTTCCTGCGCGGACTGACCTCGCCCGCCGCGCACATGGCGTGGACCGGACTCATCTGCGGAGCGCTGTGGGCGGCCGTGGCGGCGCGGTGGTCGCTCGCGGCCACCGCGCGGCTCGTGGTCACCTTCGTGTTCGCGGTCGCCCTGCACGCGCTCTGGGACGGTGTCACCAACCGGTTCGCGTACTTCCTGCTGGCCGCGGTCTCGTTGGGCTGGCTCCTCTTCGAACTCCACCGGAGCGACACACTGTCCTGGGACGGCCGGGCCACGAACGCGACGCGCGTACGGCGGCCGTGAGCCGGAGCTAGATTCTCCGCATGTACTCGACTCAGGTCTCCCGGCGTGTACGGGCCCCGCGTACCGCCGTCTACCGCGCGCTGCTGGACCCCGACTCGGTCGCGAAATGGCGGGCACCCGAGGGGATGAGCACCGAGGTGCACGAATTCGACAGCCGTGAGGGCGGGCGGTTCCGTATCTCGCTCATCTACGAGGCGCCGACGGACACCGGGAAGTCAGGTGCGCGGACCGACACGTACCACGGGCACTTCGAGCGGCTCGTGCCGGACGAACAGGTCGTGGAGGTGATCGAGTTCGAGACCGCCGATCCCGCGATGCGGGGCATCATGACCATGACGACGACGCTCTCGGACGTCGACGGTGGTACGGAGGTCCTCATCGTGCACGCGGGGGTCCCGGACGCGGTGCCGGTGGCCGACAACGAGATGGGCACGCGCATGTCGCTGGACAATCTCGCGAGGCTCGTCGAAAGGGATCACTGACGGACCCCCGGTACCGCGGGTGCGTCAGGAACCGGGTGCGTAGGACCTGGTGCGTCAGGAACCGGGTATGTCAGGAACGGCGGCCCGGTTTGCCGCGCCTGCCGCTCTTCGCGCCGCCCGAACCGCCGCTCCGGGGCTTACCGCGGGGATTCTTGCCCGTCGACCCGCCGACGGCGCGCTTGGGCGCCGCCCTGGCCTTGGCCTTCGGCGCGGGCTTCTCCCGCGCCGGGGCCGGGCTCCGGCCCCGTGAGCTGTTGACGGTGCGCCCCCGGACGATCCCGATGAACTCCTCGACCAGGTCGGTGGTCGCCTCCTCCGGCCACGACAGCGCGATGCGCGACTCGGGGACGCCGGAAACCGGCCGGTAGGTGAGGTCCTTGCGGTGGTGCAGGCGGGCGAGCGACTGCGGTACGACGAGCAGACCCACGCCCGCAGCCACCAGCTCGACCGCGTCCGCCGTCGTGGCCGGCCGCTCGTTCGCGGGCCGGCCGGGCAGGCCCCCCTCCCAGTCGAGGGTGTCGTCGAGGGGGTGCAGCACGATGTCGTCGGCCAGATCGGCGGCGGAGACCTCGTCGACGGCGGCCACGAGGTGGTCCTTCGGGACGAGGACCACCGTCGTCTCGGTGTAGAGCGGGATCGCGCTGAGGTCGTTCCGGTCGACCGGCAGCCGTACGAATGCCGCGTCGGCGTCGCCCGCGCGCAGCGTGTCGGCCACGTCGGCGGCGGGCACCCCGGTGAGGGTCAGCGGGATGTCGGGCAGCCGCTCGTTCCAGATCCGCACCCACTTGGAGGGGATCACCCCCGGCACGTAGGCGAGCCGGAACGTGGGGGACGCGAGGGGTACCTCCGAGCCAGTCACACGGCCAGGCTACCGGTCGTGGTCGGAGGCCCCGCACGCGCTAGATAGTCTGGGCACCATGACGTCGCACCAGACCACCCAGACGATGAAACCCGCCACGGCGGCGAAGAAACTGGGTGTGTACCTCGAGGCCACCCCAGCCGATTTCCAGGAGGGTGTCGTCTCGCGCAACGAGTTGAGCGCGCTCCAGGCCGATCCTCCCGAGTGGCTGCTGGAGCTGCGGCGCGACGGGCCGCATCCCCGGCCGGTGGTCGCCGCCAAGTTGGGCGTCTCGATCGCGGGCCTCGCCCGTGGCGGCGTCACGGACGCCCTCACGACTGAGCAGATCGACGCGCTCAAGGAGGAGTTTCCCTCATGGCTGCGGCGGGAGCGCGCCACCCAGGCCGAGGTGCGGAAGGAAGCGGCGCGCATCAAGGAGAAGAACGCGGAGCGGGACACCGAGGCCCGCCGCCCGAACTCCTGACCGGCGACGGAGCGACGGTGAGCGGCCGGGGAGTCCCGGCCGCTCACCGTACGTGACTACCGCGTCGGCCGTGTGCGGTCGGTCAGCAGTGACCAGATGACGAAGACGCCGATCGCGATGGTGATGACCGCCCACACGGGCTGGTAGGGCAACCACATGAAGTTCGCGACGACACTGATGGCCGCCACGCCCACACCCAGCACCCGCGCCCAGGGCGCACCGCTGATGATGCCCAGCCCGGTGAGGACGAGGACCGCGCCCACCACCAGATGGATCCAGCCCCATGAGGTCAGGGTGAACTGGTAGGTGTAGCTGCCATTGAGCGTGAACACGTTGTCCCGTGCGAGCGCGACGACGCCGTTCAGGACGCCCAGCACGCCGTCCACGAACAGCAGGACCCCGGCGAACATCGCCCCGCCCGTCGCCCACGTAGTCCCGCCGTGGCCTTTGCGACGCGGTGTCTGATGTGCCCCCGAAGGGGTCGCGGTCTGTGCCATGAGAGCCTCCTCGGCCGAGTGCGTGGCCCGCTCTCCGGACCACTCCGGCATGGGGCCGACAATCCGCCGCCCTTGCTCCCACGACCAGCCGAACTGGGCCATTCGAGTGAATGACCTCCGGTCGGTACCGCGCGTGTACGGGCCAGGGAATTTGCCGTTATTTTCCTCGGCGCCCTACAACCATCCGGCCTTTCGGACCCCCTTCAATTCAACTGGGAAAAGCGCGGGAATTGAGGGAACTGTTTCATTGCCGAGGCAGTCTTAGGCCGTGACCAAAGGGCGCCGCGACAGACCGGAACGAGACCATGTCGCGGAGCCGAACTACGGGGAAGGCACATTCTCATGCGCACTCGCACTCGCTCTCGCACTCGAATTCGCACGGCGCTCGTCGCCACCGCGGGCATCGCCTCCGCACTCTCGCTGGTCGCGATCACCCCGGCCCTGGCCGGCGCGACCGGTCCGGCCGGGACCGTCGCCGCACCGTGGCGCGGCGTCTCGGCCCCCGCCGCGCCCGCGCAGGGAGACCCGCGCGACGTCACCGGGCGCGTCGCCAACTTCTACGGCTCGTACATCGACTCCGTGTACGACCTGGAGGACCCGACGGCGAGCGCCAACGCCAAGGCGCTCAAGAAGTTCTACCTGAGCACCGCCGCACAGAAGAAGGTCGCGGCGTTCGAGGCGAAGGAGCACGCCGACGGGATCCTCTTCGCGCAGAACGTACCGGTGAAGTGGAAGGTCACCTACACCGGTTCGGGCGCGGGGCACGCCACCTCACTGGTCACGCTGACCTGGAGCGACGGAGCGAACCCCGGGATCAGCGAGATCAAGGTCCAGTCGGATCTGAAGACCCGCAGGATCACCGCGCTCACTCCGTCCGACTGACACGGACGGCGCTCATTCCTCGATGTGAATGGCGAGCGCCGGACAGACGGACGCGGCGTGGCGGGAGTCGGCGGCCTGATCGGCCGTCGGCTCGGCGTCGAGGAGTACGGCGATGCCGTCCTCGTCGCGCTGGTCGAACACCTCCGCCGCGGCGACCACGCACTGTCCGGACGCGACACACTTGTCCTGGTCGAGGGTGATCTTCATGAGGGCTCCTTCAGTGGGGGCGGTAGTCGGACCCGGTCGGTCGTCGGGCCGGTTCGGTCGGAGTCGGTTCGGTCGGGGTCGGTTCGGTCGGGGTCGGGGTCGGGTCACCAGGTGACGGGGAGCTGGTAGACCCCGTACACGCCGCCGTCGTGCTTGAACGGGATCTGCTCGATGTCGGACGCCAGCCTCAGCGTGGGGATGCGCCGGTACAGGGTGCTGTAGACGATCTGGAGTTCCAGCCGGGCCAGCGGCTGGCCCAGGCACTGGTGGACGCCGAAGCCGAAGGCCACGTGGTGCCGGGCGTCGCGCTCGATGTCGAGGCGGTCGGGTTCCGGGAAGACGTCCGGGTCGCGGTTGCCGATGTCGTTGGCGATGACCAGCCCGTCGCCGGCGCGGACATGGCGACCGGCGATGTCGATGTCTTCGAGCGCGACCCGGCGGCGGCCGTTGTGGACGATGTTGAGGTAGCGCAACAGTTCCTCGACGGCCGAGGCGACCAGCTTGGGATCGTCGGAGTCACGCAGAAGGTCGAGCTGGGCGGGGTGTTCGAGCAGCGCGAGCGTACCGAGCGCGATCATGTTCGCGGTGGTCTCGTGTCCGGCGATCAGCAGCAGTACGCCCATCTGGGCCGCTTCGTTCCGGGTCAGCTCCCCCGCTTTCACCCGCCCGGCCAGGCCGGACAGCAGGTCGTCGGCCGGAGCTGCGAGCTTCTCGCCCATGAGGTCGTCCAGATAGCCGATCAGCGCGCCGAAGGCGTCGCTCCGCTCCTGCGGGTCGTTGTCCCGCTTGATGAGGATCTTGCTGTTGGCCTGGAAGAAGTCGTGGTCGCTGTAGGCGACTCCGAGCAGCCGGCAGATGACCAGCGAGGGCATCGGCAGGGCGAACGCCTCCACCAGGTCCACCGGTTTCGGACCGGCCAGCATGTCGTCGATCAGTTCGTCGACGATCTGCTGGACGGCCGGTCGCAGCGCTGCCACGCGCTTGATGGCGAAGGGCGCCGTCACCATGCGCCGCAGACGGGCGTGCTCGGGGTCGTCCATCAGGATGAAGCTGACCGACGGGCCGCCGGGAGGGAGCGGTGCCTGGAGCGGGTAGCCGGGCCGGGTGATGTCGGCGCTGACCCGGGGATCGGCGAGCAGGGCGCGCCCTTCGGCGTACCCGGTGACCAGCCAGGGGGTGCTGTCGTCCCACATCCGGACCTTGGTGAGCGGCGCTTCCTTCCGCTGGGCGACGGCGGCGGGGGGCGGGTCGAACGGGCAGCCGGCCGCCCGGTCCATCGGGAAGTACGGGACTTCGGCGGGGGTCTCGCCGGCTGATTCGACAGTGCTGGTCATATGTCTCCTCCAAGGGGGGTGGGGCGTGGGGCTGT
>NZ_JARJHW010000089.1:0-28188 GCF_040560175.1 Streptomyces panacea | reverse complement strand
CACCGTCCTGCTCGCCGACGACCAGGCCCTCCTGCGAGCCACGTTCCGCATCCTCATCGACACCACCGAGGACTTGACCGTGGTCGGTGAGGCCGCCGACGGAAGCGAGGCGGTGGACCTCACCCGCGCCCATCGCCCCGACGTCGTCCTGATGGACATCCGGATGCCCGGGACCGACGGCCTGGCCGCGACCGCCGCCATCTGCGCCGACCCCGAACTGACGGGGACCCGCGTCCTCATCCTCACCACCTTCGAGAACGACCAGTACGTCGCCGAGGCCATCCGCGCGGGCGCGAGCGGCTTTCTGGGCAAGGACGTGAGCACCGACGTGCTCCTCAACGGCATTCGTACGGTGGCCGGGGGCGAATCCCTGCTCTCACCCCTCGCGACCCGCGCACTCATCACGCGCTTCCTGGCCGCGCCCGACCCCGACAAGCGGCTCGCGTCCCCCGAGCGCCTCAGCGCTCTCACCGCCCGCGAACGCGAGGTGATGGCGCTGGCCGCGCACGGGATGTCCAACACCGACATCGCCGAGGAACTCGTCATCAGCCCCTTGACCATCCGCAGCCACATCCAGCGCGCCATGACGAAGCTCGACGCCCGCGACCGCGCACAACTCGTCGTGATCGCCTACCAGAGCGGCCTCGTACAAGCCTGACCCCGGCGGGAAGCCGGCGGAAATCGCCGTCGTGCTTGCGCGGGGGTCGGCGCATGAGGTGTTCTGCGTAGCCCTTGTACGAACGGTGTCGGCGAACTGATTGGGCTCCGCGTGACGCGAGACGAACTGATGGGCGCGCTGGCCGCGCTGCGTCGGGCGCAGATGGGAAACCGCCGGGCCCCGCACAAGCCGCTGCTCCTGCTCTGGTTGCTGGGAAGGCTCGCCGAGTCCGGCAGCACCGTGGTCGCGTACGACGAGGCGGAGGAGCCCGTCAGTCGGCTGATCAACGATTTCGGCTCGGCCGTGACGAGCGCCGCCCGGGCGCGGCAGCGGGCCGCGATGCCGTTCGTGCATCTGGAGCGTGAGCTGTGGGATCTGCGGGATCGTGAGGGGGTTCCCATCGGCTCCGACGTCCCCGAGCGGGGCAGCTTTCTGCGGGCCCGGGGTGCCCGCGGACGGCTGCGTCCCGAGGTCGAGAAGTTGCTGGCCGATCCGGGCACTCTCGCGGCGGCGGTCCGGCTCCTGCTGGAGCAGCACTTCACTCCGGCGCTGGAGGCGGTCATCTGCGATTCCGTCGCGCTGGATCTGACCGGGCTCGACGAGACGGTGTACGCGCGGGGGGAGAGGAAGAGGAGGAGGCGACGGGCCGGGTTCGCCGAGGAGGTGCTTCGTGCCTACGCGTACGCCTGTGCTTTCTGCGGCTTCGACGGTGCGCTCGGCCGCAATCCCGTGGGCCTGGAAGCAGCGCATGTGCGGTGGCACAGCCAGGACGGCCCCGAGGAAGTGAACAACGGGCTGGCGCTGTGTTCCCTGCACCACACACTCTTCGATCTGGGCGTGCTGGGACTCCTGCCCGATCTGCGGATCCAGGTCTCCCCGCTGTACGTGGCGCGCAGCCGGGCCGGGCGGGTCGTCGACGCCCTCCATGGAGAGTCGGTCGCGACTCCCCGCCCCGGGCAGCCGGCCGTCGATCCGAAGTTCGTTCTCTGGCACGGTCAGCAGGTCTTCAAGCGCCCCGGAGCGCAGGCGGTGTAGTGCGGGGCTTCGCTCGATCAGGGGGAGTCGGGGGGTTGGGCACAACCCGCCCGGTGGGTGGGGCGTTTGGGTCGGTGATGGAAGGTGGCCGATGAGAGCCCTGCCGGATCCCGTGTGGCCCGTGGTCGCGCTGGCGTTGATTCAGGTCGGTGACGGGATTCTCTGTGTGGGGCCCGTTCGGTTCGTGCGTGAGTGTTTCGAGGGCGTGAGGTTTCCACGGGAGTGGTGGTGGGTCGCGCCCCTCGTGAAGTTCGCCGCCGCCATGGGGCTCGTCCTCGGGGTCTGGGTGCCCGTGCTGGGGTACGTCACCGTATGGGCGCTCGTGGCTTATTTCCTGGTGGCAGTCCTCATACATGTCCGGGCACGGGATTTCGGCCGGAACCTGTTCCTCAACGCGACCGGCATGCTCGCCATCTGCGTGTTCGTCGCCCTGTACAGCTTCGGCCCGTAGAGCGGGACCGGAGGGAAAACGTCCACTGGACAAGGTTGTTGACACCCTGTTTGACAACAGAGATCATCAACAACCTTACAGCAGAAAGCACTTCACCTTCACGTCCATCACACGCGCGCCCCGCCCCGATCGGCGGGGATTCGACGCCGCGCGTGGAGGGTTCAGCGGAGGCAGAGATCAACGGGGCACGGGGAAGCATGACGAGCGCGGCAGCCGCCACCACCATCGGGTGGGCGGTCGTTTCCGGCTGAGCGCTTCACGGTCCCGGAGAGACGATCCGAAAGGACACGACAGGTCTTGACGCACTCGGCGACCGAAAGCGCTCACCCTTCCGGCACCCACCCGCACGGCACGAAAGCGCAGAGCACGAAAGCGCAGAGCACGAACCCGCACGGCATGAACCCGCACGGCACGAACTCGCAGAGCACGAACTCGCAGAGCATGAACCCGCACGGCACCCACCCGCACAGCTCGAACCCGGACCATCCGCACGAAGCCCGTCCGCTGCGCGTCCGGATCCTCGGGCCGATGGAGATCAGCGGGCAGGGGGAGGACCGTACGCCCTCCGCTCCGATGGCCCGGCGGCTGCTCGCCGCGCTGCTGCTCCACGCCAACGAGCAGGTACGGACGTCCACCCTCATCGACGAACTCTGGGACGGCGAACCGCCCCGGCTGGCCCGTAAGACCATCCAGACCTACGTGTACCAGCTCCGCAAGCCCCCGCACTCCGCCGCCGCCGCCGCGGGCGTGGGCGGTCCCGGTGAGCGGGTCGAGACCTGTCCCAACGGGTACCGGATCAGGCTCGCGCCGGACGAGTTGGACCTGTGGCAGTTCGAGCGGCATCTCGCGCGGGCGCGCGCCGATCTGGGCGACGGCGACCCCGAGAGCGCCGCCCGCACGCTGCGGGTCGGACTCGCGCTGTGGCGCGGCGACGCGTTCGCCGACATCGAGACCGGCCCGGCGCTGGCCGCCCGCGTCGCGCAGCTCGCGGATGCCCGGCTGGGCGCCCTGGAGCTGCGGGTCGAGGCCGATCTGCGGCTCGGCCGGCACCACCGGCTGATGGGGGAGCTGCGGCAACTCACCTCCGACCACCCGCTGAACGAGGAGTTCGCCGCCCAGCTCATGCTCGCGGCCTACCGGTCGGGCCAGCGCGGCACCGCGCTGGAGACCTTCGGGCAGCTGCGCCGCGACCTGGTCGACGAGCTGGGTATCGAGCCCTCGCACCGGCTCCAGCGGCTCCAGCGCGACGTACTCAACGAAGCGCCGTCCCTGGACCTGGTGCCGGGTCGGCCAGGGGGGTTGGCGGGGGCGACGGCCGGAACGGCCGCATCTGCCGCGCCGGTCGCGGTGATCGCCCAACTCCCCCCGGACGCACCGGACTTCGTGGGCCGCCGCGCCGAGCTCGCCCGTATCGTCACCTGCGCCAGATCGGGCGGGGACACCCCCCTGACGGCACCTCAGGTCGTGACCGTCCTCGGCGGAGCGGGATCGGGCAAGAGCACCGTCACCGTCCGCGCCGCGCATCTGCTGCGCGAGCACTTCGCGGACGGCCAGTTCTACGTACGGCTCCACGACGAGACCGACCGGCCGACCGACCCGGCGGCGGCGCTGCGCTCCCTGCTGCGTGACATCGGCATGCGGGTGGACGAACTGCCCGACCAGGTCGACGAGTTGGCCCGCATCTTCCGCAGCTGGAGCGCGGACCGGAGTCTGCTCCTGGTCCTGGACGACGCCTTCGGCCCCGAACAGGTCCTGCCGCTGCTGCCCGGCGGTTCGCTGAGCGCCGTCCTGGTCACCTCGCGCGTACGGCTGCCCGGCCTGCCCGGCGCGGCCAACGTCGAGCTGGGACCCATGGAGACGGACGACGGCGTCGCACTGCTCGCCTCGCTCGCCGGGGCCGACCGCGTCGGCGCGGACGTCGCCGCCGCCCGGCAGACGGTGTGCCTGACCGGCAACCGCGCGCTGGGCGTACGGGCGGCCGGCGAGAAGCTGGCGGCGCGCCCCATGTGGTCCGTCACCGAGCTGGCCGCCCGGCTGGCCCCGGAACACCGCCGGCTGGCCGAGCTGGGCAGCGGCTCCCTCGACGTCCTGGGCAGGCTGGCGGGCGCGTGCGCCCGGCTCGCCGAACCGGACAGCCGGGCGCTGGCCTGTCTGGCCCGCGCCGGAGCCGTACCGTTCGACATCCCGCGCGCGGCGCGGACCCTGGCGTTGGACACCTGGGCCGCCGAACTCCTGGTGGGACGGCTGCTGGACCACCACGTGGTGGAGATGGCCGAATCGGCGCCGGGTGCCGCGACGGTCTACCGCATCCCCGAGCTGATCCGCCTCGTCGCCCGTACGCACGCCCAGGCGCGGGACATGGCGGTCGCGGAGCTGCGGCTGATGTCGGGGACACCGCAGCGGGAGGGGCAGGCGGCCGTGCCGTGCTTCACTTCCGTACTGTCCACGACGGCCTGAACCCCTTCCGGAAACGGGTGTGGCCCGTCCCCCGCGCATCACGCGCGGGGGACGGGCCACACCCGTTTCCGGTGCGTCCTCAGTGCACGCTCTCGCGACTCGCCTCGCCGTCGCCCGCCCCTTCGCCCGCCGTCTCCGCCGGCGCGTCCGGGGCCTCCCGCAGCCCGAACTTCCTGTGGAAGCGCGCCAGCGGCGCCGGCGCCCACCAGTTGGCGCGCCCCGCCAGCCGCATGAACGCGGGCACCAGCGCGCCCCGTACCAGCGTCGCGTCCATCAGCACCGCGACGGCCAGCCCCAGCCCGATGGCCTTGAGGTACGAGATCCCGGACAGGACGAAGCCCAGCCACACGATGGCGATCAGGCCCGCCGCCGCGGTCACCATCGCGCCGGTGCGCTCCAGCCCGCGGGCCACCGCCAGTTGGTTGTCCCCCGACCGGTCCCACTCCTCCTTGATCCGGGAGAGCAGGAACACCTCGTAGTCCATCGACATGCCGAACGCGATGCAGAACAGCAGCACGGGCACGGTCCAGGTGATCGTGTCGGTCACCACGAAGTCGCCGACGATCCCCTCCAGATGGCCGTCCTGGAAGCCCCACACCAGCACACCGAACGTGGCGCTGAGACTGAGGCAGTTGAGGACCAGCGCCTTCAGCGGCAGTACCAGCGACCCGGTGAACAGGAACAGCAGGACGAACGTCGTGACACCGATGATCGCGAGCGCCAGCGGCAGCCGGTCGTACATGGAGTCCAGCGAGTCGACCAGCTCCGCCGCCGGGCCGCCGACCCGCGCGTCGTACGGGGCCTCGGTCGCCCGGATGGACTCGACCAGCTTCTCGCCCTCCTCGCTCAGCGACTCGCTCTTGGGGATCACCGAGAGATAGGTGCTGTCGTCCGCGCTGAACCGGTCGGAGCCCGGTCCGGGCGGGGCGAGGAGCTCACCGGCCGCGAAGGAACCGGCCTCGCTGTCGACCCGCGCCACGTTGCCGAGCGTGGAGAGCTTCGCCACGTACGCGTCGACCGAACGCTCCCCGGTCGGCGGGGTGTCGCTCAGCACCACGTGCAGGGCCTGCGACTCCTGCGCGCTGAAGTCCTCCCGGATGAGATCGCTGATCTGCCGCGACTGGGTGTCGGCGGGCAGGACGCGGTCGTCGGCGAGGCTCATGTGCAGGGACAGGAACGGCGAGCCGAGGAGGAGCAGCAGCCCGATCACGGCGACCGCGACCGGAATGGGGAAGCGCATCACGTTCGTCGCGAGGCGGTACCAGAAACGCTCCGCCTCCGGCTTCGGCGGCTTCGGCTCCTTGCCCCGCCGCAGAATCCGCCCCTTGTCGATGCGCGGGCCCAGCGCCTTCAGCAGCGCGGGCAGGAAGGTGATGGAGACGAACGCCGCCAGCAGGGCGGTCGGGATGCCCGCGTACGCGAAGGAGCGCAGGAAGTAGAACGGGAAGACCAGCAGGCCCGCGAGCGCCAGCGCGACGGTCACCGCGGAGAACAGGACGGTACGGCCCGCGGTGCGCAGCGCGGTCGCGATCGCCGTGTCCGTGTCGGCGCCGCCGTGCAACTCCTCCCGGTACCGCTTGAGGAGGATGAGGCCGTAGTCGATCGCCAGGCCGAGTCCGAGTCCCGTCGCGACGTTGGTCGCCAGCACCGAGACATCGGTGAAGAGGGTGAGGATACGGAGCGTCAGCAGGACGGACACGATGGTCAGTCCGGCGACCAGCAGCGGCACCAGCGCGGCCACCACGCCGCGGAAGACGAACAGCATCACGACCAGCAGCACCGGGAAGGTGACCATCTCGATCAGGAGGAGGTCGTCCTGAGTGGTGTCCGTGATCTCCTTGTTGGCGACCGCGACACCACCCACGCGCGTCTTCAGACCCTCGACCGTGGTGTCGTACTCCGGCTGGATCCGCTCCAGCGTCTTCTGCACCTGGTCCTCGTCGCCGGTGATCCGCACCAGCACCATGGCGCTGTCGCCGCCCTCGCCGCGCAGGGCCGGGGCCTTGCCCAACGTCCAGTAGGACAGGGCCTGTTCGACCCCGTCCTCGGCGCCGATGCGCTCGGTGAGCCGTGCGCCGGCCGCGCCGACCGCCGGATCGTCGACACCCCGCTCGTCGGAGACCAGCAGGGTCAGGTTGGGGGCACCCGAACCGAACCGGGTGGTGTCTGTGCGGACGTCCGTCGACGAGCATGGGGTGATTCGCCGCTCCGCGGCGTTGGGTGGGACGACGGACTACACGAGAGCTCCTAGCTCCTGCGGGCAGTCACGACGGGTGGCGGTGAAGGGGCGGAGCGGCGGCTGAGGGGGGGGCGGGCGATGGAACGCCCGGAAGGCCCGGACCCGGAACGTGGGTGCGGGATGCCGAGCAGGTCGCCCGGCCCGGGGCCGTGGCGGCCGCCGGGAAGGGGAACCGTCAGCTGCGGGCTCGGGGCAACGGGCTCAAGCCCGAGCGGGAGATCCCGCGGAGGTCGCGGCACCTCCGGATATTCCGGGCATCGATCGGAATTGTCCACGTCAACGGGATAGATGAGCTGTCAACGTTTTCGTTACACTCCCTCAATGAACGCAACCCCTCGCTGGCTGACCTCGGAGCAGAAGGTCGCCTGGGACAGTTTCATCCGCATGCAGGAGACACTCATCGGACGGCTGTCTCGCCTGATCCAGGCGGACTCCCATATGTCCGCCTCCGACTACATCGTGTTGGTGAGTCTCACCGAAAGGGGCGGCGGGCGGATGCGCTTCCTGGATCTGGCCAAGCTGGTGGAGTGGGAGAAGAGCCGCATGTCCCACCAGGTCCGGCGGATGACGACGCGCGGACTGGTGGCCAGGGAAGAATGTCCCGATGACGGACGCGGAGCGTTCATCGTCGCCACCCCGGCCGGCTACAAGGCGATCGAAGACGCCGCGCCCGTACACGTCGAACACGTCCGCCGACTGTTCATCGACGCCCTCACCCAGGAAGAACTCGACACGCTCGCCCGGATCTCGAACCGCGTCCTCGCGCATATGAAGAAGCAGCCCGACTGACCGATCAGGGCTTCGACGAGTTCATGGGCGAGTTCATAGCCAGGTGAAGTAGTCGGGTGAAGCCTGCCCCACGCCCGCTTGGTGAGGGCGTACTGATGTGCGGGAGCCTGTCGACTTCCTCGCGCTTCCCGTGCCTGTACAGGGAACCGCAAGGCCGGTTGATGTATCAACCACAACCGTAGGGCAATGGCGCCGACTCGTCAATCGCCGCCTTCGTGGAGCTGTCGCGGCAGGAATACCCGCGATCGGCATCACGTTTCCACGAGAGTTGATAGATCAACCATACAGGGATGGGTGCTATGCAATTCGGGATCTTCACCGTCGGTGACGTGACACAGGACCCCACCACCGGCCGGACGCCGACCGAGCACGAGCGGATCAAGGCCATGGTCACCATCGCGTTGAAAGCCGAGGAGGTCGGGCTCGATGTGTTCGCGACCGGCGAGCATCACAACCCGCCGTTCGTGCCCTCCTCTCCCACCACCCTGCTGGGCTGGATCGCCGCGCGCACCGAACGCATCATCCTCTCCACGTCCACCACGCTGATCACCACCAACGACCCGGTGAAGATCGCGGAGGACTACGCCATGCTCCAGCACCTGGCCGACGGCCGGGTGGACCTGATGATGGGCCGGGGCAACACCGGCCCGGTCTACCCCTGGTTCGGCAAGGACATCCGCCAGGGCATCAACCTCGCCATCGACAACTACGCGCTCCTGCACCGCCTGTGGCGCGAGGACGTCGTGAACTGGGAGGGCAAGTTCCGTACGCCGCTTCAGTCGTTCACGTCCACGCCCCGGCCGCTGGACGGCGTACCGCCCTTCGTGTGGCACGGCTCCATCCGCTCGCCCGAGATCGCCGAGCAGGCCGCCTACTACGGCGACGGATTCTTCGCCAACCACATCTTCTGGCCCAAGGAACACTTCCAGAAGCTCATCAGTCTCTATCGTGAGCGGTACTCGCACTACGGCCACGGCACCCCCGAACAGGCCATCGTCGGGCTTGGCGGGCACATCTACATGCGGGCCAACTCCCAAGACGCGGTACGCGAGTTCCGCCCCTACTTCAACCGCTCACCGATCATGGGCGGCGGGCCTTCGCTGGAGCGGTACATGGACGAGACGCCGCTGACCGTCGGCAGTCCCCAGCAGGTCATCGACAAGACCCTGACCTTCCGCGAGCACTTCGGCGACTACCAGCGCCAACTGTTCAACGTGGACGGCGCGGGCGTGCCGCTGAAGGCCGTACTGGAGCAACTCGACATCCTCGGCGAGGAGGTTCTGCCTGTCCTGCGCAAGGAGTTCGCCAAGAACCGGCCGGCCGGCGTACCCGACGCCCCCCTCCACACCTCACTGGTCGCCGCCCGCGACGCCGAGCAGGCATCCTCCGCCGAGACGACCGACTGAGACAGGCCGACAGCGAGGGCATGCCCCGTTCCGAACGGCGGCAGGGCCGACACCAGGCGGCGCTGCCGTCCGCGGAGCCGGAGTGAGCGCAGGACCCGTGCGACCAGGCGATGAGCTCAGGAGAACGCGCGGCTGAAGTGCCCGTGCGAAATGCTCTGTCGCGCTGGGATCGTCGTTTGTTCATCCTTGCGCCGGTGCGGCGGCATCTCGACCCGCGGGCCTACACCATCGCGTTGCCGTTGGCGGATTCCTCGGCGGCGACGATGTCTTGGACGACGTCCCAGTGTTCCACGATGCGTCCGTTGTCCAGCCGGTAGATGTCGACGATGGCCACGGGGTTCGGAGCCCAGCCGTGGACGATGCTGTGGGTGAAGACCAGATCGCCCTGGGCGGCGATCCGCTGCGGCTCCCAGGAGAAGCCCTCCAGGTGCGGAACGGCGTTGCGCAGGGTGTCGAGCCCGTTGGGCATCTGCGGGCTGTGCTGGATGTACGGTTCGGCCCAGTACCGGTCTATCGCGGTGAGATCCTTGTCGGCGAACAACTCCCGCATCGCGGTGAGCACGATGTCGATGTTGCGGTTCGCCTGGTTGTCCTGCTCGGCGGCGTGCTGGGTCATGGTCAGGCCTCCTTGATCGTTCCGGTGAAGTGGTAGAGCTTGCCGTCGACGGTCACATTTGAGTACAACGTCCCGTTCTCGAAGTCCTCCAGGTGGGTCACCGTGGCTCCGCTCGCCTCGGTCCAGGAGTTCAGATAGACGCCTTCGCGGATCTCTCGGAGATTCAGGGCCACCGTTTCGGTGTGGCCGTCGGGGGCGAGCCCCGCGCCGTCCTCTACGACGAAGCTGCCCTGGGTCGGCGAATCGAAGGTGAACCGAACCTTCAGGTCGCCGAGGTCGAAGTGGTAGCTGTGGCCGGTTAGTTGCTTGGTGATGGCATGTCCTTCAGGTCGTCGATCACAACCTCGATGTCGAGTTGAAGTTTCAACTCAAGGCGGGCGTTTGCGCAAGCCTTCTGAGACGTGGAACACACTCAGGGTGCCGGAGCGCGGCGACAGCGGCGGGTGATCGCGGTGGACTGCGGGACGCTACGCGGCTTCCGCCACCGACAACTCCCTCATCGCGTCGCGGTTGTTCGCCGGCAGGGGGCCTCACCGCGACAGGCCGATACCGGGCCGAGCCGCACATCCGGCACAGCCCGCAGGCACCCAACGGACCCGGCACACCCAACGGCGGCGCAACGCTGTGGAGCCCCAGGTCGACATGCCGCCGCACCGGCGCCAAGATTAACACCGTGACGATGCGACGTGACGACGACCTCGACCGATCCGCGGTCTGGCATGACCTGGTGCTGGCGGCCCATCTCCTCGAGGTTGCGCTGGAACGGCAATCCCAGCGCGACGGGGGCATCTCGCACGGACATTTCAAACTGCTGGTCCTTCTCAGCGCCGCGGAGAATCAGACGATGGGCCTCAAGGCGCTCGCCGGCATGCTGCGCTTCTCGCCCAGCCGCGTCAGCCACACGCTCACCGTCCTGGAACGCCAGGGTCTGGTCACCCGCGGACGCGTACCGGCGGGACGACGTGCCTACGAGGCCACCCTGACCTCGCAAGGCCGGCTGCTCGTAGTGCGGGTGCTACGTGCGCAGCGCACAGAAATACGAGACGTCCTTTTCGACAACTTGGGCGCATCCGACACCGCCGCCCTCGGCAGGATCAGCGCGCGTGTGGTCGAAGTGCTCGACCAGACAGACGCCTGAACCAGACAGACCCCTGAACCAGACAGACGCCTGAACCGGACAGACGCTTTACGCGACTTTCGCAGGCCGACGTTGACCCACTCCTGCGCCGGCGGTTGGGGCGCAACATCGCCGGCCGTCCGATCGCCCACGACTTCGCAGCGATCGGCCTGCCGCCCGGTCGCCGATCGTGCTCAGGGACGACGGCGGTCCGCTGCCCAACCGCCCGAGCGTGGTGAACACCCCTCGCCGCGCGACCGCTGGTCGGTCAACTGCCAGCCGCGCACTACCAGTTGACCGACGTGGCCATCGCGGACCCGACCGGCCGGGCGGCCCCCGCCGTGGCCGAGCGCCGCTGCGACCTTGGGCTCACCGCCGAACCGGCCCGCACGCGGCACGGACTGTGCTTCATCTCCCGGCTGCGCCCGATCCGCATGGTCTCGTCGGTCTTCGTCCCCGTCAGATCCGCACCTCCCAGGGCTAGTTGACGCGTCAAAGGTCGGCACTTAATGTGGGTGACGCGTCAACCAAATGGTTTGGGGTCGCCGGCCGGTCAGCCCGTAGCCGGCTCACTGTCGGCATCGAGATTTCGGTGCGCTGCCTGAGGCCCGTGGACGCGAAACTTCAGCAAGGGAATCCCATGAGCACTGAGAACAAGGCCGGACTCGACGCGCTGCTGACGCCCGAGGAGAGCGTTCTCGTACTGATCGACCACCAGCCGTTCCAGTTCGCCAACCTGAACAGCCACGAACCGACGATGGTCGTCAACAACGTCGTCGGACTCGCCAAGGCCGCCAAGGTGTTCGACGTTCCGACCATTCTGACGACCGTTCTGGAGGAGCGCGGCGGCCTTCTCCTCCAGGGTCTGCAGGACGTGTTCCCGGAGCAGAAGCCGATCAACAGGACTTTCATCAACACCTGGGAGGACCAGCGCGTCGTGGATGCCGTCAAGGCGACCGGGCGCAAGAAGCTGATCCTCGCCGGTCTCTGGACGGAGATCTGTCTGGCGATGCCGGCCATACAGGCCGCGGGCGAGGGCTTCGAGGTCTTCGCCGTCACCGACGCCTCGGGCGGTGTCTCGAAGGAAGCCCACGACATGGCCGTGCGGCGCATGGTCCAGGCGGGCGTGGTTCCGATCACCTGGATGGCCGTGCTGGGCGAGTGGCAGCGCGACTGGGCCCGTGAGAAGACCGCGCAGGGCGCCGCCGAGATCCAGGTGCAGCACGGCGGTGCCAGCGGTGTGGCCTTCGCCTGGGAGATGCAGCTCCTGGCCACGCCCACCGGAAGCGAAGCCTGACATCGCTGCCGCGCCGGCGCCGATCCGTATCGGGTACTGCCTGTCGCTGACCGGTTCCCTCGCGGACAACAGCCGGTCGGCCCGTCTCGCGCATGAGATCTGGCGCGAAGACATCAACAGCCGGGGCGGACTGCTCGGCCGTCCGGTCGAGTTCGTCCGCTACGACGACCAAGGGAACGCCGGCCTCGTTCCCGGGATCTACGAGCGGCTGATCGACGAGGACAAGGTGGACCTCGTCATCGGCGGATACGGCACCAACACCCTGCTGCCGGCCATGCCGTTGATGGTGGAGCGGGAGCGCTTCTTCGTCGGGCTCATGGGCCTCGGTGTCAACAACGCGCTCATCTATCCGAACTACTTCGCCATGATCCCCACCGGGCCGGATCCGAATGCCGCACTCACGGAGGGGTTCTTCGCTCTCGCCGCGGAGCAGAATCCCCGGCCGGAAACCGTGGCGCTCGTGTCCGCCGACGCCGAGTTCTCGCGCAATCCCATTCTCGGTGCCAAGGCCAATGCGGAGAAGTACGGCATCAAGGTGGTCCACGAGGTCACGTATCCGCTGGCGACCGAGAATTTCGCGCCCGTTGTCGACGCGGTCGCCGAAAGCGACAGTGATCTGTTGTTTCTCTGTTCCTACCTGGCCGACTCGCTGGGCCTGGCGCGCGCCATCCGGTCGCATCACTACCGGCCGAAGATGGTCGGCGGTGCCATGATCGGTCCGCAGAACACAGCAGTGAGGACGGAGCTCGGCCCGTTGCTCAACGGTTTCGTGAACTACGAGTACTGGGCGCCGGTGCCCAAAATGATGTTCCCGGGCGTTCAGGAGCTGCTGAACACCTACCAGGAACGGGCCGGCGAAGCCGGTGTCGACCTTCTGGGGCACTACATGGCGCCACTCGCCTACGCCCAGATGCAGGTGGTCGCCCAGGCCGTCGAAGCGACCGGTGGTTTCGACGACGCGAGCCTCTCGTCGTACGCACGGGAGAAGACCTTCCCGACCGTCATGGGCGATGTCAGGTTCGGAGTCAAGGGGGAGTGGTCGGAGCCGCGCGTCCTGCAAGTCCAGTTCCAGGGAATCACCGGCCATGAGCTCGGCCAATTCCGGAACGGGTCGAGGCAGATCGTCGTGGCACCGCCGGAATCGTCCTCCGGAGAGCTCATCTTTCCCTACGCGGAAGCTCTCATCGACGAGTGAGGGAGGCCGACCGCAGCCCTGTGACGACGGGTCGCCGGACAATCCGGCGACCCGTCGTCGATTCGCCCGAGCCTTGAGGAAGGCCGTGGCGCGGTCATCGATCGGCGTACGCGCCCAGGCGATCGGTCGGACCATGTCGCCGGTGATGACTGCCAGTTCGCCGAGGCCGGCCCGCCTGCGAGACGGGCAAGTTGATGCGTCAACCGGATTGGGTTAGTGTGGAACGAGACTCACGCGGAGGACATAGGGGAGGACACATGGCAGTGGAAGTGAGCGACGCTCCCGGAGCCAAGCGGTACGAGGCCCGGGTCGACGGAAAGGCCGAGGTCGCGGGCGTCGCGGAGTACATCCGCACCACGGAACTGGTCGCGTTCGTACACACCGAGGTCTCGCCGGAGTACGAGGGCAGGGGAGTCGGGGCGGCACTGGTCCGTACCGCCCTCGACGAGGCGCGTGCCGCGAATCTACGGGTGCTGGCCACCTGCCCGTTCTTCTCGGGGTGGATCGAACGGCACCCCGAGTACAAGGACCTGCTGTACCAGTCCCGCAGTGAAGTCAGCGACTGAACAGCCAGGCAAGGCAGTGACGGAGGCCGGCATGAGCATCGGAACCGAGAAGAAGACGTACGAGGGCCGGTCGATCACTGTGACCTTCGAGGCCGGGCGGTGCTTGCACGCCGCCGAGTGCGTGAACGGCCTCCCGGAGGTCTTCGACCCGGGCGAGCGCCCGTGGATCCGGCCCGACGGTGCCGAGGCCGAGCGCCTGGCCGAAGTGGTGCGCCGCTGTCCATCGGGTGCGCTCCAGTACGAACTCGCGGACGACGGGGCGCAGACACCGGACAGGCCCGCGCAGATCACGCCCAACAGCTGATCGCACACGGCGAGTTGAGCGTGGGCACGCCGGGGGGCCGCGTGCGGAGAGCGGGGCCCCGGCGCAAGTACGGGCAGAGCCTCCTTCAGAAGCCGACGGCGCCGGACGGGATTGGTCCCCCTTTCGGCGCCGTCGGCCATGTCCTGATCCTGGCTGCCGTCGCCGTACGGTGAGAAACCGTCCTTCTGGAGCGGTCGACGTCGTCCGCCTCGGCGTGGCTTCGACCTCGATCCGTGCGGCGGAACCTCCGAGGACGGCAGGGGCGGCGGGGCAGCCGGGACTCCCGGCATGGAGAGGAAGGAACGCCATGTCTCTTGCACGCTCTACTCCCACGTCACCGGGCCGAGCCGAAGAAGTGGCTCTCCACCTACCGCGACTCGCGACAGAAGGACCTGCCTCATGAAGACTCCCGTGCCCGACTACCTGGACGAAGTGCTCGACAGCCTGCGTGACGACACCAGCGGCGCCAACGCCGACTACATCCCCGAGCTCGCCGAAGCTGATCCGGAACGTTTCGGCATGGCGCTGACCACGACGCTGGGTCGCACTTACGCCGCCGGCGACGCCGACACGGAGTTCTCCATCCAGTCGATCTCCAAGCCGTTCGCCTATGCGGCCGCGATCATCGATCGTGGCCTCGACCGCGTCCTGGATGCCGTCGGGGTCGAGCCGTCCGGCGAGGCCTTCAACGAGCTCTCCCTCGAAGGGGGCACCCACCGGCCCAAGAATCCCATGATCAACGCCGGAGCCATCACGACGCATTCGCTCCTGGTCGGCGCGGAGGCCGGTCAGGACGATCGTGTCGAGCGTGCCGTGACGTTCTTCTCCCGCCTCGCGGGCCGGGATCTGCGGGTCGACGAGCGTGTGTGCGCCTCAGAGCTCGGCTCCGCGCACCGCAACCTTGCCCTCGCCTACATGCTGCGCACCTACGGCATTCTCGACGGGGACGTGCCGTCCGTCGTTGAGGGGTATACGCGCCAGTGCTCGATCCTGGTCAGCGTCCGGGACCTCTCCGTGATGGCCGCGACGCTCGCTACCGGAGGTATCCAGCCCGTCACCGGCGAACGGGTGATGGATCCCGGCGTCGCCCGTCACGTCATGGCCGTGATGGCCACCGCCGGGATGTACGACGCGGCAGGCGACTGGCTCACCCGCGTGGGCATCCCCGCCAAGAGCGGCGTCGCCGGGGGTATCGTCGGCGTTCTGCCCGACATGGTGGGCATCGGAACCTTCTCCCCGCGCTTGGACTCCTACGGCAACAGCAAGAGGGGTCGACTCGTCTTCGAGCGGCTCTCCCAGGACATGGGGATGCACCTGTTCTCCTCCGATCGGGGCCGGCTCGATGCCGTCGACGTGAGCGAGTCACGGGGCACGGTCACCTTCGCCCTGCAGGGCAACGTCCAGCTCACCGCCGCGTCGGAGCTCTTGGACCTGATGGCGGACTCGGACGGCGCGGCCGACGTGGTTCTGGACGTCACCCGGGTGCATTCCTTCTCCGATCTCGGCCGTCGCATGTCGCTCGAAGGTCTGCGCCGACTGCGGCTGGACGGACGCAAGGTTGCCGTCCGGGACCCCTCGGGCGTGCTGCCGAACCCTGATCTGGGAGACGGCAGTTACCCGGACGCCTTCTGACCGGCCCCATCCCCCCCCGGATCCTTGAGAAGGAGCGCCCGACGCCGATGGCGTCGTGTGCCTGGTGCCGTCGACCGCTGACGCTGGTCGACACGGTCGACCCGGTCGGCGTCGCCGAGTCAGAAGAGTCAGTCAGGACGTGGCGCGGTCGGCGACGCGCTCTCGCAGAACTTCGAGCTTCTCTCCCAGACTGCCGATCACAAGAGAGAGATGTCCCTGCCCGGGTTCCAGATGAAACTCGGCCGTGGGCAGGTGATCGGCCAACCACCGGCCGTGCGTGACCGGGACCATCTGGTCCACGGTGCCGTGCCACAGCTCGATCGGCGCCGCGACGACACCGAAGTCAAAGCCCCACGGGCTGGTGAGCGCGGCCAGGTCCGCGACCCAACCCTCGTCCCCTCGGGACAGACCGTGGTCCATGTTGGCCGCGTTGTCCGCACCGTACTCGGCGGTCAGCACCGCCAGGTCCACGGGGGGAAGCAGGGAGGCCATCTCGGTCGCGACATCTGCCGAGGTGCTGCCCCGGACCGCCGAAGCCATCTGCCCCACGAGCGCGCGCATCGCCGATTCGCCGTGTCCGACCGTCCCGAACTGTGCGACGTTCTGTGCGCCCATGCCCTCGACGTAGTCGAGGCCGTCGGCGTCGAACGGCGCGAACGAGGAGACGAGCAGCACGCCCTCAACGCTCTCAGGGGCCACCGCCGCACTGGCCAGCGCATGCGGTCCGCCGGCGGACCACCCGACAACGAGGTGGCGCTTGACGCCAAGGTGGGTGAGCAGGAAGGCACAGTCGGCGGCCGTATCGGCAACAGTTCGGCCGGTGGCGTGGCTTGACGCGCCGTAACCCGCCCTTGAGTACGTCACCACCCGGAACCCGCGCGCTGTCATCGAACCCAGGACCGTGTCCATCGGGACGGCCGAGCCCGGCATGCCGTGGTGGAACAGGGCGACCGGTCCTGTGCTCGGTCCTCGCGCTTCGTACTCGAGATCGCGCCCGTCGGGCAGCCGCAACAGTGGCACTGGATACTCCGTCTACTACTGAGATCGAATGGGGCGCGGGCCAGGGTCTGTCTTTTGGATCAGGCCGGATCAGGGAGCGCCCGCCGCGGAACGGACGAAGCCGGAGAGACCTTGGGCGAGGGCATCCGGCAGGTCACTCCGGCCGGAGGGCGGCCAGTTGCCGCTCGAAGGGGACAACGTCCTCGGTGTTCTCGGTGTTCTCGGTGGTGGCCGGGCGGCCGCCCATGAGCGCGGCAAGCTCGTGGCCCGCGCGGGTGATGCGGTCGGCGAGGCTCTCAGCCCCCGTGCCGGCCGCGCCCCAGTCCTCGGAGGCCGCGTACACGGCGGTGGGGACGACGGTCGCGCGCAAGTACGAGAAGAGCGGCCGGAGCGCGTGTTCCAGGGCGAGCGAGTGTCGGGCCGTGCCGCCGGTGGCGGCGAGCAGCACCGGCTTCCCGGTCAGCGCATCCGGATCCAGCACATCGAAGAAGGACTTGAACAGCCCGCTGTAGGAGGCGGAGAAGATCGGTGAGACGGCGATGACACCATCCGCTTCCGCGACCGTCTCCAACTCGTCGCTCAGGTCCGAGCCCGGGAACCCTGTCACCATGACGTGAGCGATATCGGTCGCCAGGTCGCGTAGTTCGACCACGCTGATGTCCACCTCGTGCCCGTCGGCTGTCAGTTGCCGCCGCGTGGTGTCCGCGAGCCGGTCGGCCAGCAGCCGGGTGGACGAGGGCAGGCTCAGGCCCGCTGAGATGACGACGAGCTTCATCGGACAGTCACTTCCTGGGAATTGCTCCGGGCAGCCTTGGCAGCGGCGAGCAGGGACCGGTGGGTCGGAGCCTCCGGCATGTCCGCCGGGCGCCCCTTGGTGAACTCCTCACGCAGCACGGGTACGACCTCCTTGCCGAGCGTGTCGGTATGCACGGGCCCGGTGTTCCGGCGTCCCGACGGTGGCGATCCCGAACCGCATGGTCGCCCACCTTCAGGTAGTGGACGTGTCAACATTATGCCCCAACAGGATTCGCCGCGTCACTACTTCCGCCACCCGGCGGGCGCTGATGCCGTCCGGCCCGTTCACGTACGAGCCGCAGCCTGGTCGCCACCGGCTCTGGATCGGACTGCCGAACCCGGCGCGCCCGGCTGCTGGAGATCGCCGACCGGACCCCCGTCACGCGGGCGGTACGGGGTGAAATGCCCATCGTGCCCGTGCCCGAACGCCGGGGACGGCTCAACTCCGTACCGCCGCCCGCTGCGACAGAAGGGACGGTCCCTGACGGCGCCCCACGGCGGACGTGGGGCGCCTGAACCTCGGCGTCATGGCCGGGGCTTGTTCGCGAACACCCAACGGTTGCCCTCAAGCGCGTCGTTCGGCTCGGGCAGCGGACCGCGTCCGTGGCGACGGGTGAAGTCGAAGGGCGTGTGGATCGAGGTGGACCAGCCCTTGCTCCTCAGATCGCCGGCCGAGTCCGGCCGCGGCTCGCCGTCGAACAGGTTGAGCAGGTCGATGCCGATCTGGTGTTTCGTAGCCGTGTAGAGCGTGCTGTCGCGGTAGTCCTGCAAGTCCTTCTCAAGTTTGACCTCGAACGCCAGGGCGCTTCCCCCCGCGCTCAACCGGTCCACCGTGTCGATGAGGTAGGTCTCGGCGGTGATGGGCAGATAGAACAGCAGCCCCTCGGCCAGCCAGACGGTGGGCGCTGCCGGGTCGAAGCCGGCGTCGGTCAGTGCTCCGACCCAGTCCGCGCGCAGGTCGATCGGGATCGGTACGCGCGCGGCGTTCGGGGTGGCCGACAGTCCGCCGAGCACCTCGTGCTTGAACGCCAGCACGCTTTCCTGGTCGATCTCGAAGATCACGCAGCCCGGAGGCCAGTCGAGTCGGAAGGCCCGCGAGTCCAACCCCGCCCCGAGCAGGACGACTTGGCGGGCACCGCCCGTGTGCACCGACTGAAGCAGGAAGTCGTCCAGGACCCGCGTCCGCAGACCGAAGTAGCGCGCGAAACGTCCCCACAGCGGGTTCGCGTCCCCGTCCGGGACCTGTCGTATGTGGACCGGCCAGCCCGATGACGCCGGAGCGGCGAGCACGAAGTGCTCCGCGAAGGCGTCCTGCGCCAGGCTGTCGTGGCGGTGGGTCTCGATCGCCCGTGCCGCGGCGACCATGAGGGCGGTCAGACCGACACCCCCTGCCACGCCTTCCGTACTGGTGCTCCGATGTGCCGTGTCGGCCATGCGTCCTCCGTCGGTACGAGTGTCGCTACGAATGTCGGTACGGATGTCGCTACGAAAGCCAGTGCGAATGTCGGTACGAATAGGGAACGCGGGTCCCACGCTCATCGCCCCGTCCCGTCCCGCCCCGTCCCCTCCGGGATCAGGACGGGTTTGATCACGCGGCCCGCGTCGCAGTCGCGTTCGGCCTCGTTGATGTCGGCGAGCGGGTATGTACGGATCAGTTGGTCGAAAGGGAACAGCCCGGCCTGCCACAGCCCGGTCAGCCGTGGAATCAGCAGTCCCGGCACCGCGTCGCCCTCGCAGATGTGGGAGATTCGCCGGCCCCGGTCCAGCGTCCCCGGTTCGAGCGCCAGCGCGG
Organism: Streptomyces panacea; assembly: GCF_040560175.1. Lineage (NCBI taxonomy): Bacteria > Bacillati > Actinomycetota > Actinomycetes > Kitasatosporales > Streptomycetaceae > Streptomyces > Streptomyces panacea. Next base: position 8,840 of record NZ_JARJHW010000089.1, on the reverse strand, counting down.
TGTGGAGCCGGGCCACCAGGCCGAGGTGGCCGGTCGGACGCAGGGCTCTGAGCGCGTCGTTGATCAGCCCGGCCGAGCCCGTGGTGTCCAACGCGTACCGCGCGCCGCCGTCGGTCAGTCGCCGAACGCGGTCCGGCAGGCCGGCCGACTCGGCGTGCAGCGGGGCCGCGCCCAGCCGTTCGGCGAGTGCCAGCCGCTCCGGGTGCCGGTCGACGGCCACGGTCACCGCCCCGGCGGCGGTCGCCGCCATCAGCGCGGCCAGACCCACCGCCCCCGCGCCGAAGACCGCGAGGGTGTCGCCGGGGCCGATGCCGAAGGAATTCAGGACCGCTCCGGCGCCGGTGAGGAAGCCGCAGCCGAGCGGTCCGAGCAGTTCGACCGGCAGCGCGGGATCGACCCGCACGGCGTTGCGGGCCGGGACCATCGCGTACTCGGCGAACGAGGACTGGCCGAACCAGCGGGGGGCCAACTCGCCCCCGGCCGCGTCGGTGAAGCGTGCCGCGTTCTCCTCGCGCCCTCCGAAGAGGTTGAGCGAGGAGAAGGAGTCGCAGTAGGCGGGGGCCGCGGCCGTGCAGTTCCGGCAGTGTCCGCAGGAGTCGAAGCTCAGCACGACATGGTCGCCGATGGTCAGGCCGGTGGCCGGGCCGCCCGTCTCCACGACGACCCCGGCCCCCTCGTGGCCGAGCACGGCCGGCAGCGGTGAGCGGCCGGCCGAACGGCGGACCGCGAGATCGGTCCGGCACAACCCGCAGCCCGCGATCCTGACCAGGATCTCGCCGTCGGCCGGCCCCGTGTGCAGGATCACCTCCTCCAGGGCGAACGGGCTCTCGTACGCGCGCAGTACCGCCGCGCCGAATTTCCTCGTCACGCCTCCTCCGGTCGGTGTACGACGAACGGCCTGAGGTTTCCGTAGAGCCCCCACGGCCCACCCGCGACGCCGACCCCGCTCTCCTTGACGCCCGCGAAGGGCTGGGCGAGGGAGAGTTCCGCGTGGTGGTTGATCCACGCCGTGCCGCACTCCAGCCGGTCGGCCACCGCCTCGGCCCGGTCGAGGTCGGTCCCCCATACCGAACCCCCCAGTCCGAAGCCGGTGTTGTTGGCCGCCTCGACGGCCTCGTCGACGCTCCGGTACGGCAGCACCGGCAGGACGGGACCGAACTGCTCCTCCGTCACCACGGGGCTGTCGGGCGGGACATCGGCCAGGACGGTCGGGGCGAAGAAGTAGCCCGGCCGGTCCAGCCGGTGACCACCGGCCGCGGCTCGGGCACCGGCCGCCAACGCCTGGGCCGTGCGGTGTTCGACCCGGGCCAGCTGAGGGGCGTTGTTGACCGGCCCCAGCTGCGAGTCCGGATCGAGTCCGGCTCCGACGACGACGGTCCTGGCGTATTGCGCGAGCGCTTCGACCACCCGCGGGTAGAGCCTGGCCGGGGCGTAGACCCGTTTGACCGCCATACAGACCTGCCCGCAGTTGCGGAACGCCGCCCAGAACAGCCGCTCCGCGATGCCCTCCACATCCACGTCGTCCAGCAGGATGGCGGCGTCGTTGCCGCCCAACTCCAGGGTGACCCGGGCGAGCGAGGCCGCCGCGCCCGCCGCGACGGCCCGTCCGGTGGTGGTCGAACCGGTGAAGGTCACATGACGGATCCCCGGGTGGGACGCGAGGCGGGCGCCGAGGGGTTCGTGACCGGTGACGATCGTCAGTACGTCCTCGGGGAGGGCGGCGGCGACGACGGATCCCAGAAGCCGGGTGGCGAGGGGCGTGTACGGGGAGGGTTTGAGTACCACCGTGTTACCCGCGGCGAGCGCGGGCGCGAACTTCGCCGACGCGAGTTGGAGGGGGAAGTTCCACGGAACGATCGCGGCGACGGGCCCGAGCGGTCGCCAGCGGACCTCGCTGTGAACCGGCCGGCCGTCGGTGATCTTCTGGCGCCCGGGGGTCTGCTCGGCGAAGTAGCGCAGGCGGGCCGCCGTGCGGGCGATCTCCGCGTACGACTCGGCCAGCGGTTTGCCCTGTTCACAGGTGAGGAGCGGAGCGAGGTCGGCCCCGGCCGCCTCCACGGCGTCGGCGGCCGTGAGTAACGCCTTGGAGCGGACGAAGGGGTCGGCCCGCCAGCCGAGCCAGGCCGCGTGAGCCCGCTCGACGACGGCGTCCAACTCGTCCAGCCGCTGGTCGGGAGCCTCGTCGAAGGCATTGCCCGTCGCCGGATCGAGGACGGCGAAGCGCTCTCCGCGGCTCGCGGGCGCGCGTCGCGCGCCGCGAACGGGCCGGCTTGTCGGCATGCCGGCGGTCAGTTCGCGGTGGCGACGGTGGCCGCGTGTTCCCGGGCATGCCGGTCCATCTCGGCCCGGAAGGCGGCCACCAGGTGCGGCTGAATCCGTCCCGTGTTCCGGTCGCCCCTCTCGCAGACCGCCCCGCGTACCCCCACGATGTCCGTGCCGATGCCGGTCAGCACACCGAGGTCCCCCACCTTGACGCTGCCCGCGAGGGCGGCGAGCAGATCGGCCTCGTGGGCCAGCCTGACGAACTCCGCGCAGACGTCGGGCGGAACGTGGTCGAACAACCGCGTCCCGTCCTTGACCGCGGTGTCGAGCATGGCCGCGTCGGAGCCGGACCGGCGGGCGATGTCGGGCAGCGAGAGCGGGTTGACGCAGCCGATCCGGTGGGCGTCGGCGTAGCCCGAGGCGACGACGAACGCGTCCGGCCGGTAGTCCTTCACCGCCCGTACGACCCCGCGCATCACATCGACGGCCTGTTCCGGCGTCGCGCATCCGTAGAGCCCGACCTTGATGTAGGTGGCGCCGGAGACAGCCGCGCCGAGCGCGGCCTGGGCCACCGTGCCGGGCTTGTACGGTACGTCTCCCACGGTGGCGGACACCGGCTTGTCCGCCGGGACCGCGTCACGGATCTCCCTGATGACCCAGGGGAAGTTCGCCCCGAGCGAGCCTTCGGCGGGTCTCTTGACGTCGATGATGTCGAGGTGTTCGGCCGCCTTCACGCAGTCGAGGGCCTCTTCGACACCGTCGGGAGAGATGAGAAGCAACAACGTGGATTCCTTCCACCGGCATGTCCGCCTGCCGAAGGGCAGGGGTGCGGAGTCGTCTGGATCACGTGCGGTCCGCTCATCATTTCCGTGGCCCGTCACCCTTTGGGAGGGCGCACGGAGTATCAAAGGAGTCATTGGCCTCACCCGCCCACGCCCCCCCATCGCGCCGACGACTTGTCAACGGCAGGGCTGCCGCGTCGGGGGCGCTCGAACGGCTCGGACGGTGTGACCTCCTCCACCGAGGCCGTCCCCGCTCGCGCCTGACCCCCTTGCCCCCACCGACCGGCCTCCGTCTGCGCATTCACGGCCGATTGGTCGTCCCACGCCCGCAGAAGCAAGGTAAAAGCCGCCCCAAGGCCCGCAGATATGATTCCGCGACCCGCCCGGCGGGCATCACCTCGTCGCAGTCGTCGCGCGTGCGCCGCTCGAAGGGGGAAATCCGATGGGCCGACTCAAGACGCCACCCGGGGGCCCACCTTCCGTACGTACCGGGGCCTTCGCGCTGCGCGGTGAGGTGAGGTGTCCCGGCACGCTGACCGTCGCCGATCTCCGGCGGGGATGGGAGCAGCACCGCGCCGACGTGGTCTTCGAGTGCGCGAGCAGCGGGCCCCGGCACCACACCTTCGAGGGGCCGCTGCTGCGTGAGGTCGTCGCCGACGCGCGGCCGGACTTCGACATACGGCGCCGGCGGGACCGCTCCCGCTTCCTGCTGGCCGTCACCGGCGGGGACGGTCATCACACGGTGCTGTCCTGGGGCGAGATAGACCCCGACTTCGGCGCGGTGCCCGCCCTGCTCGCCACCACGCTCGACGGGGTGGCGCTGGACCTGGTGGGCAGTCAGCTCGTCGTGCCCACCGACCGCTGCGGGGCGCGCTACATCAGCGCGATCACGAGCGTGTGGGTCGGCGCCCGCCTCGTTCCCGGCCCGGCCCCCGCGTCCGGGTGAGCTGGCCGCCAGCCTTGGGGGTTCCTCCGAGAAGTCACGCATCTGCTATGGATAATCACCTCAAACCTTGCAAATGCGAGGCCATCGGCCTATCTTTCCGCGCATGCAGTCCTACACAATCGGTCAGGCGGCACGCCTGCTGGGCGTCAGCACCGACACCGCCCGTAGATGGGCCGATGCGGGCCGGGTCGCCACCCATCGCGACGAGGGCGGGCGGCGGCTCATCGACGGCCGAGACCTGGCCGCGTTCTCGATCGAGGTCGGCCAGAGCGGCAACGGCGGCGAGGAGGAGGTCTCGTACACCTCCGCCCGCAACGCGTTCCCCGGCATCGTCACCGCCGTCAAGCTCGGTGACGTCGCGGCCCAGGTCGAGATCCAGGCCGGGCCGCACCGGCTCGTCTCGCTCCTGACCAGGGAGGCCGTGGAGGAGCTGGGCTTCGAGGTCGGCATGCAGGCCATCGCCCGCGTGAAGTCGACCAGCGTGCACATCGACCGCGTCTGACCCTTATCGCCTTCCGGCTTTCCAGCCTTCCAGGGAGTCTTCACCCTTATGTCTTTCACCTTCAGTACCGCCGTACGTCGCGCCGCGGCCACCGCGCTCACCGCGGCCCTGTTCGTCCCGCTGACCGCGTGCGGCGGCAGCGACAGTGACGACAGCGACACCGGTGCCAAGTCCACCGAGTCGGAGACCGCCACCGGCGCCCCCAAGGCGGACCTGACCGTTCTCGCCGCCTCGTCGCTCACCGACGTCTTCACGACGGCGGGCGCCGCGTACGAGAAGGAGAACCCCGGCACCAAGGTGAAGTTCTCCTTCGCCGGTTCGCAGGAACTCGCCGCGCAGGTCCAACAGGGCGCCCCCGCCGACGCGTTGGTCACCGCCGACACCAAGACCATGGACGGTCTGAAGGGCGACACCGGCACGCCGACCGTCATCGCCAAGAACCGTCTCGTCATCGCCACCGGCGAGGGCAACCCGGAAAAGATCGGGAACCTCAAGGACCTCGCCGATCCCAAGCTCAAGGTCGTCCTCGCGGCGCCCGAGGTCCCGGTCGGCCGGTACAGCGAGCAGGTCCTGGACGCGCAGAAGATCGACGTGAAGCCGGTCTCCGAGGAGCCGAACGTCCGCGCCGTCCTCAGCAAGGTCGAACTCGGCGAGGCCGACGCCGGGATCGTCTACAAGACGGACGCGGCCACCGCCACGGACAAGGTGGACGCGGTCGAGATCCCCGACGCGCAGAACGCCGTCGCCGAGTACCCGGCCGCCACGCTCAAGACGTCCGAACACGCCGAGGCGGCAGCCGCGTTCGTCGCGTGGCTCAGCACCCCCGAGGCGCAGAAGCTCCTCCAGGACGCGGGCTTCCAGCAGCCGTAAACCCACGTCAACGCGCGTGTGTGCGTGTGTGCGTGTGTACGAGGGCGGGTGGGCGGCTCGGCAGCCACCCGCCCGACTCGCGCACGCGACACCGACACGCGACGCCACGATCGCAGAAGCCCGCAGGAGCCCGATGAGCCGTCTCAGCCGTCTCACCCTGACCCGCCGGGCCCCGGGCCGTACTCGTACGCGAACCCGTACCCGCACCCGTACCCCCGTCGCGCTCGCCGTCCCCGCGCTGCTCGCCGTCGCCTTCCTGCTCCTGCCCCTCGTCGGGATCCTCGCCCGCACCTCCTGGGGCGAGGTCGGTACGCATCTGACCAGCCCCGGAGTCGTCGAGGCGCTGGAACTCTCGCTCCTCGTCTCCTTCTGGGCGCTCGCGCTCTCGCTGGTCCTCGGGGTGCCGCTGGCCTGGCTGCTGGCGCGGGTGGACTTCCCCGGCAAGGCGTTCGTACGGTCCCTGGTCCTGCTGCCGATGGTGCTGCCGCCGACCGTCGGCGGCGTCGCGCTGCTCCTCGCGTTCGGCCGGCGCGGGCTGCTCGGCCCGTGTCTGGAGGACACGTTCGGCATCACCCTGCCGTTCCACACCTCGGGCGCGGTCGTGGCGGCGACGTTCGTCGCGATGCCGTTCCTCGTCATCAGTCTCGAAGGCGCGCTCGGCGGACTGCGCCCCACCTACGAGGAGACCGCCGCGTCCCTCGGAGCCTCGCCGGTACGGGTGTTCGCCACCGTCACCCTGCCGATGGTCGCCCCCGGCCTGCTCGCCGGGGCCGCGCTGACCTGGGCGCGGGCACTGGGTGAGTTCGGCGCGACCATCACCTTCGCGGGGAATCTGCCCGGCACCACCCAGACGCTGCCGCTCCAGGTGTATCTGCTGCTCCAGGGCTCGCCGGAGGCCGCGACATCGGTGTCGCTGCTGCTGCTCGCCATCGCCATGGCCGTGCTGATCGCGCTGCGCGGCCGCTGGACGGGCACCCCACGCGACACCACGGACGCGACGAACAGGCGCCGGAAGCAGGCCACTTCACCGGACGACGAAACGGCGGCCGCGGACGCGGCGCCCGTGGCCCCGGCGCCCGTGGCCCCGGCCCGGGAACGTGAACCGACGACCGTCCACGAACGCTGGGCGCTGCACGCCGACGTCACCGGCTTCACCCGCCTCACGCTCGACGCCGAACCCGGCACCACCATCGCCGTCGTGGGCCCCAACGGCGCCGGCAAGACCACCCTCCTGCGCGCCCTTCTCGGCCTGACCCCACGCGCCCACGCCGAGCTGCGCCTCGGCGCGCTCGACGTCACCGCGCTCCCGCCGCACCGCCGGGGCGTCGCCTGGGTGCCCCAGGACGGCGCGCTGTTCCCGCACCTGAGCGCCCTGAGCAACACGGCGTACGGGCTCCGCGCCCACGGCGTCACGCGCGCCGAGGCCCGCCGGAGCGCCCAACTGTGGCTCGACCGCCTCGGGGTGGGCCACCTCGCGCACCGCAAGCCCGCCCAGGTCTCCGGCGGTCAGGCCCAACGCGTGGCACTGGCACGGGCGTTGGCGACCAGTCCCCGGCTGCTGCTGCTCGACGAACCTCTCGCAGCCCTCGACCAGACCACCCGCGCGCGGGTACGGCACACCCTGCGCAGCCACCTCGAAGGCTTCGGCGGAGTCTGTCTGATGGTCACTCACGATCCCGTGGAAGCCGTGTCGTTGGCCGACCGGGTGCTCGTCCTGGACGAGGGCCGCGTCGTCCAGGACGCCCCGCCCGCCGACGTCACCCGCCATCCCCGCTCGCCGTGGGTGGCCCGGATGCTCGGCCGGAACGCGTGGCCGGGCACCGCGACCGCCGACGGCCTCGCGCTCACCGGCGGCGGCCTGCTGGTCGTCGCCGATCCGCTGCCCCCGGGCACGCGCGCGCTGGCGATCATCGCGCCGGAGGCCGTGTCGGTGCACCGTGACCGGCCGAGCGGCAGCCCCCGTAACGTCTGGCCCGGCACCGTACGCGAGATCACCTCCAGCGGCAGCCGGCTGCGGGTGCTGATCACCTCGGAGCGGGCCCCGGACCTCGTGGCCGAGATCACCCCGCAGGCCGCCGTCGAACTCGGGCTGGCCGACGGGGTGCCGGTCTGGACGAGCGTGAAGGCCACGGAGGCGACCGTGGTGGCCGGGTGACCGCGCACCCGGCGTAGCCTGCGGATATTCCCATCACTCTCAGGAGCACGATGTCCGCCGCCGTACCTCCCCGCGTCCTCTACGTCACCGACCTCGCCTACGAGGCCAACGGCCGCCGCTACTGCGACGAGGACATCCTGTTCTCCTCCCGCCTGCGGCGGGACTTCACCGTCGCCATGTGTCATCCGGCCGACGCCGCCCGCCTCATGGGCGAGTTCGACGCCGTCGTCGTACGCAACAGCGGGCCGGTGATCCACTACCGGGAGCGGTACGCGGCCTTCCGCGACCGGGCGCTGGCCGACGGCGCGCGCGTCTACAACCCGCTGACCGGGCGCGGCGACATGGCGGGCAAGCAGTATCTGGTGGAGCTGAGCGCCGCCGGGCTGCCGGTCATACCGACCGTCGACAGGGCCGAGGACCTGGGGCGGCTGCCGGACGCCGACGAGTACGTCGTGAAGCCGAAGGCCGGGGCGGACTCCATCGGCATGCGGTTCGTGCCGCGCGACCGGCTCGCCGAGGTCGCGGACCTCGCGAATCTCCGGGACATGCTGGTACAGCCGCGTATCCCGTTCTCGTACGAGGTCTCCTTCTACTTCGTCGACCACGACTTCCAGTACGCGCTCCACGCGCCCGACCCGGATCGGCGGTGGGAGCTCGTACCGTACGAGGCCAGGGCCGTCGATCTCGACTTCGCGCGGAAGTTCATCGACTGGAACACCCTCGACCACGGCATCCAGCGCGTCGACGCGTGCCGCGCGCCGGACGGGGAGCTGCTGCTCGTGGAGCTGGAGGACCTCAACCCGTACCTGTCGCTGGAACTGCTGGACGAGACGACCCGAGACGCGTTCATCACCCGCACGGCGGTCTCGCTGCGCGCGCTGCTGAGCTGATCGAGGAGCGGCTTCACTCACGGGCCGAGAACTCCCGGGCGCGGTCGGATGCCGGGGCCGCGGTCCGCGCGACCGTCTCGCGGACACGGGGATCGCCGATCCACCCGAGGGTGGGTCGGCTTCCTCGCGTTACGGGGGCGTTTCCGTCACCGGGTTTCCGTAACCCGGCGAATTTGTTCAGTCAGAGAACACTGTCCGAAACGTGGGCAGTTGCCGGTGCCATACGGCACAAGATCGTCCTTGGAACGCGGCAGGCCAAGGCCGGTCTACGCGGGGCGAGTTCGGCTCCACGCGGGCACACGGGGGGCCGCCGGGATGGCCGGAGTCAATTTTGACACGACCTTGACAAATTAATTCGGCGTTGCCAGCATGCAACTCGCTCGGACCGCGGACAAGGCTCCCGGGCGAGCGCACGGCATCCCCCCCCCGCGTA
>NZ_JARJHW010000088.1:0-28592 GCF_040560175.1 Streptomyces panacea | reverse complement strand
AAACTTTGAAGACACGACCTAGCCCTGACGCCTGTCGGCTCAGTCGCTGACGAAGGCCAGCAGATCGGCGTTGAACTCCTGCTCGTGGTCGCCGTACAGACCGTGCGGGCCGCCCGGGTAGACCTTCAGCGTCGCGTCCTTGATCAACTCGGCGGACTTGGGACCGGAGGCCACGATGGGCACGATCTGGTCGGCGTCGCCGTGCAGGACGAGCGTGGGGATGTCGAACCGCTTCAGGTCCCGCGTGAAGTCCGTCTCGGAGAACTGCTTCACGCAGTCGTACGCCGCCTTGATGCCGACCTGCATGCTCCACAGCCAGAACACGTCGCGCATGCCCTGCGACACGGCGGCGCCGGGGCGGTTGAAGCCGTAGAAGAGGTCGGAGAGGTCCTGGTAGAACTGCGAGCGGTTGGTCTCCACACCCGTGCGGATGTCGTCGAAGGCGCTGAGGGGCAGGCCGTCGGGGTTGGCGTCGGTCCGCAGCATCAGCGGGGGCACCGCGCTCAGGAGCACCGCCTTGGAGAGGCGGGACGTGCCGTGGCGGCCGATGTAGCGGGCGACCTCGCCGCCGCCCGTGGAGTGGCCGACGAGGACGGCGTCGCGGATGTCCAGCTCGTCGAGGAGCTGTGCGAGGTCGTCGGCGTACGTGTCCATGTCGTTGCCCTGCCAGGGCTGGCCGGAACGGCCGTGGCCCCTGCGGTCGTGCGCGATGCCGCGGAAGCCGTTCTCCGCGACGGCGCGGAGCTGGCCGTCCCAGGCGTCGGCGTTCAGCGGCCATCCGTGGCTGAACACGACGGGGCGGCCCGTGCCCCAGTCCTTGTAGAAGATCTCGGTGCCATCGGTGGTGGTGAATGTGCTCATGGCGGTCCATCCCTCCTTCGGCGGTGGTCGGCCACGCGGCTCGCGGACGGCTCGCGGAAAAAGCGCCCGGCGCACGGCGGTGGGCGGCGGCCGGTGGGCGCGCGGCGGCGGCGTACCGGCGCGTACTCCGGCGTCTTGTAGCCGCGCGCGCGGGGCGGCGTCGGCCTCGCCGAGGGGGTGGGCCCGACCGCGTACAGCCGATACACCGGATGCCCGGACGCCAACCAGCGTCTCAGGAATCGGCGAGGCCCGCCCACCGGGGAGCACCCCCGTGGGCGGGCCTCGCCGGCGGTCAGGCCGTCGCGCGCAGCTTGCGCCAGACCGCCTTCGCCGCGTTCTGCCCCGACATGCCGTGCACGCCGGGCCCCGGCGGGGTCGCCGACGAGCAGATGAAGACCGCCGGGTGCTGGGTGCTGTACGGCGACAGCGAGAGCTTGGGCCGCACCAGCAGCCGCAGACCGGCGACGGAGCCGGTGGCGATGTCCCCGCCCACATAGTTGGCGTTACGGGCCGCCAGCTCCGGCGGGCCCGCGGTCGCGCGCGCCAGGACCCGGTCCCGGAAACCGGGCGCGAAGCGCTCGATCTGCCGCTCGACCGCGTCGGTCAGGTCGCCGTCCCAGGCGTGCGGGACATGGCCGTACGCCCAGAAGACATGTTTGCCCTCGGGGGCGCGTGACGGGTCGACCAGACTGGGCTGCGCGGTGATCAGGAACGGCGCGGCCGGAGCACTGCCGCCGTACGCCTGGTCCAGCGCCGTGCTGATCTCCCGCCGCGTGGGCCCCACCTGGACGGTGCCGGCCCGGCGCGCCGCCTCAGCCGTCCAGGGCACGGGGCCGTCCAGCGCGTAGTCGATCTTGAAGACGCTCGGGCCGTACCGGTACGAGTCGTACGCCCGGCCCAGCCCCGCGATGCGGGCGAGCGCCGTCGGTGAGGTGTCGAAGACATACGCGCGGGCCGGCGGGAGGTCGTCGAGCCTCTTGACCTCGAATCCGGTGTGGACCGTGCCGCCGAGGTCGCGCAGATACGCCGCGAGCGCGTCCGAGATGGACTGGGAGCCGCCGCGCGGGAGCGGCCAGCCGTTCTCGTGGGCGGCGAGCGCGAACATCAGGCCCACCCCGCCGGTCGCGATCCCGCTCAGCGGGGCGATCACATGGGCGACGAGACCCGCGAAGAGTCCCTTGGCCTTCTCGTCGTGGAAGCGCCTCATCAGCAGATTCGCCGACGGGAGCCCGGCGAGCCCGAAGCGGGCGAGCGTGAGGGTGTCGTGCGGCAGGCCCCTGGGGGGCAGCGTCATGAAGTCCCGCGCGAAGTTGTCCCACTTCCCGAGGAAGGGGGCGACGAGCCGGCGGTACGCCCCGGCGTCGCGCGGGCCGAAGGAGGCGGCGGTCTCGGCGACGGAGCGGGACAGCACGGCGGCCGTGCCGTCGTCCCAGGGGTGGGCCATCGGCAGCTCGGGGTGCAGCCACTCCAGGCCGAACCGCGCGAGGGGCATGTCGTTGAACGCGGGCGATCCCGCACCCAGGGGGTGCACGGCCGAACAGGGGTCGTGCCGGAAGCCGGGCAGCGTCAGTTCTTCGGTCCTCGCTCCCCCGCCCACGGTGTCACGGGCCTCGAACACGGCGACGGAGAATCCACGTCGGGCCAGCTCGACCGCGGCGGTCAGCCCGTTGGGTCCCGCCCCCACGACGACGGCATCGAGCATCGACGGCACCTTCGGACTCCTTCGTCAGCCGATGGCCAGAGGAACCAGGATATTCCTGGCCTCTGACACCCTGTCGGCGGGGCGACGATACGACGGGGACCTCGGCTGCTGTCCGGCTGGGCCGTGCGGCCCGCCCGTCAGGCTCCCGGCACCTGCCCGGCTCCGGCGCCCGCGGCCTCCGCCGCTGTCCGCGGGCCGGTCAGCAGGCGTTCCCGCACCCGCCGCGCGGTCGCCGTGTCGCGCGCCGCCGTGAAGGGCAGCGCGTTACCTCCGGTGACGCGGAAGGGTTCGCCGGTGAGGGTCAGCTGCGCGCCGCCCGCCTCCGTGACCAGCAGCAGGCCCGCCGCGTGGTCCCAGGCCAGCTCCCAGCTGAAGGCGACGGCGTCGAGCGCGCCCCGCGCGATGGCCAGATACTCCAGCCCCGCCGAACCGCACGGCCGGGCGGCGATGTCGTCGGCGTCCTGGACCCCCTGCAGCGCCCGCTTCTCCTCGGGCGTCGTGAAGTCCGGGTGCGACATGGCGACTTCGAGCACCGCGCCGGGCGCGGGCGTGCCGCAGCGCAGCGGGACGCCGTCCAGCAGGGCGCCCCGTCCTCGTACGGCGGTGGCCATCTCGTCCGTCGCGGGCGCGTACGTCCAGGAGGCCAGCACCTCGCCGCCCTGGGCGAGTGCGACGAGCGTGCAGAATCCGGGCTCGCCCCGGACGAACTGCCGGGTGCCGTCGACGGGGTCGACGATCCATACGGGCGCGTCGCCGCGCAGCGCCCCGTACACGGCCGGATCGGCGTGGACCGCCTCCTCGCCCACCACCACCGAGCCGGGCAGCAGCGCCGTCAGCGCGGCAGTCAGGTGCTCCTCGGCACCCCGGTCGGCACTGGTGACCAGGTCGTGCGGGCCTGATTTCTCGACGATCTCGTGGGCGGCGAGCTGCCGGTAGCGCGGCATGATCTCGGCGGCGGCCGCGTCACGCAGCGCCGCCTCGACCGGGGAAAGGTCACCGTTCAGAAAGTCATCGATCATGCCTCAAGGGAACCACAGAGGTGTGACAACGCAGGTGGGGGCGGAGATGACGGCTCGATGGCGACTCGGCGTCCAGCCCACGCGAGGTCGCCGGTGCTGGGACGGGAAAGGTTCATCGGGCCGCACGACACCTCCTAGCGACCGACCGCGTACCCCTGCATGCCGCGCGGATTGGCCGCGGCGGACAGGACGCCGGTCCTCGGGTCCCGGGCCACCGCGCAGAGCCGCCCTTCCGACCAGGGTTCGCCGACGGTGACGTCGTGGCCCCGACGGCGCAGCCCTTCTACTACGGCCGCGTCCATGGACGGCTCCACGGTGACGCTGCCCGGTCGCATCCCGCGCGGGTAGAAGGAGCTGGGGAAGCTGTCGTTGTGCCAGTTCGGCGCGTCGATCGCGCCTTGGAGGTCGAGTCCGCCGCGTACCGGCGGGCGCAGCGCGACAGCCAGGAAGAAGTGGAGCTGCCACTGGTCCTGCTGGTCGCCGCCGGGAGTGCCGAAGGCCAGGACGGGTACCCCGTCGCGCAGGGCGAGGGACGGGGTGAGGGTGGTGCGGGGCCTGCGGCCCGGTGTGAGGGAGTTGGGCAGTCCGGGCTCCAGCCAGGCCATCTGGAGGCGGGTGCCGAGCGGGAAGCCGAGTTCCGGCACGACCGGGTTGGACTGGAGCCAGCCGCCGCTCGGCGTCGCGGCGATCATGTTGCCCCAGCGGTCCACGACATCGAGGTGGCAGGTGTCGCCCCGGGTCGCGCCGTCGCGGGCGACGGTCGGCTCGCCCGCGCCGGCCACCGGGACGGCGAGCGCGTCGAAGCCGGCGCCACCGGCTGCGACGGCGGTGGCGTGGGCGCTGAGGACGGGGTCCCGTCCGTCAGGGCTGCCGGGACGCAGTTCGTAGGAGGCCTTGTCCCCGACCAGTGCGCGGCGCGCGGTGTTGTACGGCTCCGAGAGGAGGGCGGCGAGCGGTACGTCGGCGGCGTCTCCGTACCAGGCCTCCCGGTCGGCCATGGCCAACTTGCCGCCCTCGGTAAGGAGGTGGACGTACTCCGCCGAGCCGTACGCCGGAAGCTCGGGCGCGGGCGGCAGCAGGGCGAGCTGCTGGAGGAAGGCGGGGCCCTGGCTCCAGCCGGCTGCCTTGCAGAGGGTCCAGCCGTTCCACTCGTACGTCGCGGGTGCCTCGTACGTCGCGGACCAGCCGGCCAGGTCGGCGGCGGTCAGGGTGCCGGTGTGGTGGGAGCCGCTGGTGTCGAGGGTGGGGCGTTCGGACTGGCGTATCAGCGCCTCGGCGATGAATCCCGTGCGCCAGATGTCACGCGCGGCCTCGATCTGCGCGACACGGTCGCCGCCGCCCGCGGCCTCGGCCTCGGCCGTCAGACGGCGCCAGGTGGCGGCCAGGGCGGGGTTGCGGAACAGCTCGCCGGGCGCCGGGGCCCGGCCGCCGGGCAGATAGACGTCGGCGGACGAGGTCCACTCCGTCTCGAACAGCGCGCGCACGCTCTCCACGGTCTCGCCGACCCGCTCGACGGGCGCGTGGCCGTCCTCGGCGTAGCCGATGGCGTAACGCAGCACCTGCGCGAGGGACTTGGTGCCGTGGTCGCGCAGCAACAGCATCCACGCGTCGAAGGCACCGGGCACGGCCGCGGCGAGCGGTCCGGTGCCGGGGACGAGTTCGAGTCCGAGGGACCGGTAGTGCGCGATCGTGGCCCCGGCGGGCGCGGGCCCCTGACCGCAGAGCACCCGGACGTCGCCGCCGACCGGGGCGAGGATGATCGGCAGATCCCCGGCCGGCCCGTTGAGGTGCGGCTCCACCACATGCAGCACAAACCCGGCGGCCACGGCGGCGTCGTAGGCGTTACCCCCGTCCTCCAGGACGGCCATCGCCGACTGCGAGGCGAGCCAGTGCGTGGAAGACACCATGCCGAAGGTGCCCTGGAGGGTGGGCCGGGTGGTGAACATACGGTCTCTCACCTCGCTGTTCCGGCGCGTCGGCGGGACCGGTGGGCGCGCGGGATCGGTTCTGGGGGAATCCCGGGAGTCCGGACAGGCCCTCCCTCCCCGCAGGTTATCGATCGCCTCGCGCCCGTCTTCGCGGGGGCGCATCCGAGGCCCGCCCGATCACGCGCCGGTCGTGGAGCCGGGGCGCACGATCATCAGGACGACCACGACCGCCCAGAGCAGGTTGAAGACGCCGGTCAGGCCGCCCAGCCGGGCGGCGGTCCGTGCCATGTCGGCTCCGGCCCCGGCCTCCGCCCCTGCCCCTGCCCCCGATGCCGATGCCGATGCCGATGCCTCGATCATGCTTTCCTGCCCCGGCAGGATCGCCAGCGCCAGAATCGCGGCGGCGATCGCCGTCAGGCCGATCGACGTGAGCAGCCACGCGTCGGTGAGGACGCCGAGCTGTTTGCCGGTGGCGATCCCGAAGACCGGGACCGCGACCCCGACGATCGCGTAGCCGCCGCAGATCCGGTGGAGCAGCGCCGCGACGGCGGCGGAGCGTCCGTCCTCCTCGGCCGCCTTGCGCGCGTAGCGCGGGAACAACGACGCCGCCACGGCGATCGGCCCGACCACCAGGATCGAGGCGAGGACATGGATGGAGAGCAGCAGCTTGGTCACCGCGGGCCCCTTCGGGGAGACATATGAATAAGTTGGCTGCCAATAGGTACCACGCCAACGCGTTCCATAGGTAGGCTGTCTACCCATGAAGACAGACGCGGTGCGTGGGCACCTGGACGGACTGTTGCTGGCCGTGCTCGAACCCGGCCCGCTGCACGGCTACGCGATCATCGCGGCGGTCCAGCAGCGGAGCGAGGGCGCGCTCCAGCTCCGTACGGGCACGATCTATCCGGCCCTGAACAGACTTGAGCGGCTGGGACTGCTGGGCAGCAGCTGGGAGTCGGTCGGCGAACGGCGGCGGCGCTGCTACCGGCTGACCGACGCGGGGCGCGGCAGCCTGGAGAGCGAACGGACGGCCTGGCACGAGTTCACGACGGCGATCGGCTCGGTGCTGAACCCGGCCGCCGCCCCGGCGCCGCGGCCCGCGACATGAGCGAGACGAAGGTCATGACCACCACGAACGCGCCCGACGATCCCGTCACGGACTACGTCGCCGCCCTGTCCACCGCGTTGCACGGACCCGTCGGGGCCAAGTCCCGGATGGTCCGGGAGATACGGGACGGCCTCATCGACACGGTGGAGGCCCACACCCGCGACGGCGTGCCCCACGAACGGGCGGCCCGCCTGGCGGTGCGGGAGTTCGGCACCCCGGAGGAGCTCGTACCGAGCTGCCAGCGGGAGTTGACCATCGCGCAGACCCGGCGGACCGCCCTGTCCGTCACCCTCACCGTCCCGTTCCTGATCGCCTGCTGGCATCTGATCTGGACCTCGGGCCAGGGCTGGCAGCTCCAGCAGACGGCGCAGCTGGTCGCCGTCCAACTGGCGGCCGTCGCCGCCGTCGCCACCCTGCTCGCGGCGGCGGCACTCGCCGCCACCGGCGCGCTGGCGCGCAAGCTGCGGACACCGGAGCGGTTGCCGCTGGCCGTGGCCTGGGCGGGCACGACGGCCGGTGTGGCGATGGTGGTCGCCACGCTCGCGCTCGCCGTGCTGTCGCCGCTGACCACGAACTGGCCGCTGGTCACCCTCGCGGCCATGGTCACCGCCCTCTCCCACGGCATGGTGGCCTCCTCCGCCCGCGCCTGCCGCCGCTGCGCGCGCCTGCCGGCCGGGTAGTCGCGGGCGCAGGGCAGTCGCGTGTGCCGGGCGGCGGCGGGCGCGGTGCAGTCGCGTGCACACGGCAGCGGCGGGCGCCAGGTAGCCGCGAGCGCGGCCCGGGATGATCCCCCCGGGCGGGCGTGTTGCACTCACCGGACTCGCGTTCACAGGTGACGCGACCCGGAAAGAGGCGGAGGCACAGCGGTGCACGGTGAGTACAAGGTGCCGGGCGGCAAGCTCGTCGTCGTGGATCTGGACGCGCGGGACGGCGTGTTGCGTGATGTCCGGGTCGCCGGGGACTTCTTCCTGGAGCCGGACGAGGCGATCCACGCCATCGACCGGGCGCTCGAAGGCGCGCCCGCCGACCTCGACGCGGCCGGGCTCGCCGCCCGCGTCCAGACGGCCCTCCCGCCCGGCACCCGGATGTACGGGCTGACGAGCGAGGGCATCGCCGTCGCCGTACGACGCGCGCTGGCCCACGCCACCGACTGGACGGACTACGACTGGCAGCTCATCCACATGGAGCCGCAGCCGCCCGCGCTCCACATGGCGCTGGACGAGGTGCTGACGACCGAGGTCGCGGCCGGCCGCCGCGCGCCCACCCTGCGGGTCTGGGAGTGGGCCTCCCCCGCCGTCGTGATCGGCAGTTTCCAGTCGCTGCGCAACGAGGTGGACCCGGTGGCCGCCGAGCGGCACGGCGTCACGGTCGTACGGCGGATCTCGGGCGGCGGCGCGATGTTCATCGAGCCCGGCAACACCATCACGTACTCACTGTCCGTCCCCGACGCCCTCGTGCAGGGCCTGACGTTCGCCGACAGCTACGCCTATCTCGACGACTGGGTGCTCGGCGCACTGGGCGACATGGGGATCAGGGCCTGGTACCAGCCCCTCAACGACATCGCCACCGAGGCGGGCAAGATCGCGGGCGCCGCGCAGAAGCGGGTGGTGGGCGGCGGCGCGGTGCTGCACCACGTGACGATGGCGTACGACATCGACGCCGACAAGATGCTCGAAGTCCTGCGCATCGGCAAGGAGAAGCTCTCCGACAAGGGCACGCGCAGCGCGAAGAAGCGGGTGGACCCGCTGCGCCGCCAGACGGGCCTGCCGCGCGAGGCCGTCATCGAGCGGATGATCGCCTCCTTCCGGGGGCGGTACGGCCTGACGGAGGGCAAGGTCACGGACGAGGAGATGGCGCGGGCGCGTGAGCTGGCGGAGACGAAGTTCGGTACGGCGCAGTGGACGGCCCGGGTGCCGTAAGGCCGGGCGCCGGTCCACCGGTACAGCGGTCGGCCCACGACGACCGCCGCCGCCCACCGGCCGCCCTCCCCGAACTCAGCCCGTCCCCCCTCGCGGGGTCACCAGCCCCGACTCGTAGGCGAACACCACCAGTTGGGCCCGGTCCCTGGCGCCCAGCTTCGTCATCGCCCGGCTGATGTGGGTCTTCGCCGTGAACGGGCTGATGACCATGTGCGCGGCGATCTCCTCGTTCGTCAGTCCGCGCGCCGCCAGCCCGGTCACCTCGCGCTCCCGCCTTGTCAGGGCCTCCAGGCCCGGCGCGGTCGAGCGGTCCGGCGGCCGGGAGACGAACTCCCCGATCAGCCGGCGTGTGATGGACGGCGACAGCAGCGCGTCCCCGCGCGCGGCGACGCGGACCGCCTGGAGCAGCTCGACCGGCTCCGTGTCCTTGAGCAGGAATCCGGCGGCCCCGGCGCGCAGCGCGTCGAAGACGTACTCGTCCAGACCGTAGTTGGTGAGGATGACGACATGGACGCCCGCCAGTGCGGGGTCGGCCGCGATGTGCCGGGTGGTCTCGATGCCGGTCATCACCGGCATCTGTACGTCGATGAGCGCCACGTCCGGGACCGACCGCCGCACCAGGTCCAGCCCCCGCTGCCCGTCGGCGGCCTCCCCGACCACCTCGATGCCCTCCTCGGCGTCGAGCAGCGCGCGGAACCCGGCCCGCATCAGGGCCTGGTCGTCCACCACCACCACGCGTACCGGCTCGCCGATCATGCGCGTTCCAGGGGGAGTTCGGCCCGTACGGTGAATCCGCCGCCGGCGCCCGGCGCCGCGTGCAGCCTGCCGCCCAGCGCCGCCACCCGCTCGCGCATACCGGTCAGACCGGTGCCCTCGGCGACCTGATCGCCGGGCGCGGCCGGCCCCGCGTCCTCGATCTCGACCAGCAGGTGGTGCGCCCGGTGGGTCAGCCGTACCTCCGTCTTGGCGCGGTCCGCGTGCCGGGCCACATTGGTGAGGGCCTCCTGGACGATGCGGTACGCGGCCCGGTCGACGGCCTGCGGCAGGAGCCCGGGGGCCTTGTCGGTGTACGTGACCGAGACGGCGACGGCGATGCCCGCCGACCTGGCCCGCTCCACGAGTTCGTCCAGCCGGTCCAGGCCCGTGCCCTCGGCCACCACATCCGTACGCAGGACTTCGAGCGTGGACCGCAGCTCGCGCATGGCTTCGCCGCTCGCCTCCTGGATGGCCAGCAGCGCGTCGGGCACCTCGTCGCCGCGCTTGCGCGCGAGATGCACGGCGACACCCGCCTGGAGCTTGACGATCGAGATGGAGTGGGTGAGGGAGTCGTGCAACTCGCGTGCGATCCGCAGCCGTTCCTCGCCCGCCCTGCGCAACGCGGCTTCCTCACGCGTGCGTTCGGCCTCGCGCGCCCGCTCCTCCGTCTGGCGCAGGTACGCCTGCCAGTTCTTGTCGACAAGTCCGGTGACGCCCGCCGAGAGGAACCAGCCGACCAGCAGCGCGGTCCGTTCCACGATGTCGTCGGCGCCCGGATCTACGGCGAAGAACACGACGAGGAAGACCGCGCTCGCCACGATGCCGAGCGACCGGCGCCCGCTGCGTGCCGAGGCGTGGACGGCCGCGAGTACCGGGAAGGCGGCCCACGAGCCGGGCTGCCCGTGCAGGACGTACGCGAGCATGCAGAGCGTCGTCACGACCAGCACGGCGACCGGCGCGCGCCGGTGCGCGGCCAGCGCCAGACAGCCGGCCGCGATCAACAGCCCGTCGAGCGCGGCGGGGCCGGGGCCGTCGGCGACCACGGCCGCGAGCAGCACCACACCGCAGGTCAGAGCCGCGAGCGCCGTATCGAGCAGCCACGCCCGCCGCCCGGCCGCCGAGCCCTTCGATTCGCCCCCCATGGCGGCACTGTAACCAGCGCGCGGCGGACCGCGCGTCGTCCCCGACGACTGCTTCCGCACTACTCCCCGCGCAGTAGTCGCCGCCCGGCGCCACCCGGCGGGCGCAGGCGCGAATGTCATCGGTGGTACGACGCCACGGGGCCCCGACCACGGAGAGCATCGGTCCCATGACTCACACCCGAACGTTCCGGTACACCACGCCGGAGCCGCCGAAGGCCGCGACCGGCGTCACCGCCGAGGTCTACGCGCAGCTCTCCACCGACCTCGGCTTCGAGGCCGCGCCGACCTTCGTCGTCCTGTCGGCCGCTCCCCCACTCCTGACGGGGACCTGGGCCGTGCTCCGCGAGTCCCTGCTGGCGGGCGTGGGGTCCCGCGTGGACAAGGAGGTGGTGGCCGCCGGGGTGTCACTGGCCAACCGCTGTCCGTTCTGCGTGGACGCGCACACCGTACTGCTGCACGCGACGGGCGAGCACGGCCTCGCCGAGACCGTCGCACGCGGCGAGGAACCGGCCGATCCCCGGCACCGGCGGCTGCTGGCCTGGGGGCGGCGGATGGACACGGGGCGCCCGTTCCCCGCGGAGCACACGCCCGAGTACATCGGGACGGGCCTCGCCTTCCACTTCATCAACCGCGTCGTGTCGGCGCTGTTGACCGAGAACATGCTGCCGGGCGGCGACCAGAAGGACCGGATCCTGCGGGACATGGCCGACGCCGACCTGTCCCGCACGGTCCGCCGCGCGCTGCCTCCCGGCGACAGCCTGCCCCTGCTGGAGACGGCGGGCCCGGCTCCCGGGTGGGCGGGTGACAGCCCGGTCGGCCCGGCTTTCGGCGCGCTGCGCACGGCGGCGCACCTGGGTGCGGGCCTGCTGAGCGACGAGGACGCCGCGTACGTACGGGAGACGGTGGCCGCCTGGGACGGTGCCACCGCGCTCCCGCTCGCCGGCGGCGACCTGCCGGGGCGGGACGAACGGCCGGGCGCCCGGCTCGCGTTGCTGGCGGCCCTCGCCCCGTACCGCGTCACGGACGAGGACGTGGAGGCGTGGCTCGTCCCGCCGCGCACCGACCACTGCCTGGTCCATCTGGTCGCCTTCGGCGCGATGTGCGCGGTCGAGCGCGTCGAGTCCGCCCTGGTGTCCGCCGGTTAGACCTCGCCGGGGTCAGGAGGCCAGCGCGGGGATGATCTCGGAGCCGTACGTGTCGATCGTCGCCTCCTTCGCGTCGTGCATGTTGTAGACGGCGAACTGGTCGACGCCCAGGGCCTTCAGCGCCTTCAGCTTCTCGATGTGCGCCTCCGCCGGGCCGAGCAGGCAGAAGCGGTCCACGATGTCGTCGGGCACGAAGTCCGTCGAGGGGTTCCCGGCGCGGCCGTGGTGGCTGTAGTCGTAGCCCTCGCGCTGTTTGATGTACGTGGTGAGGGCGTCGGGCACCAGGCCGGAGTGCTCGCCGTAGCGGCTGACCAGATCGGCGACGTGGTTGCCGACCATTCCGCCGAACCACCGGCACTGGTCGCGCGCGTGGGCGAGGTCGTCGCCGACGTAGGCGGGGGCGGCGACGCAGATGGTGACGGAGTCGGGGTCGCGTCCGGCGTCGGACGCGGCCGTCCGGACGGCCTTGACCATGGTCTCGGTGAGATACGGGTCGGCGAGCTGGAGGATGAAGCCGTCCGCCCGCGCGCCGGCCATCGCCAGGGCCTTCGGCCCGTACGCGGCCATCCACACCGGCAGCTTCCCGTCCCGCACCCAGGGCAGTCTGATCGGCTTGCCGTCCACCAACGCCTCGCGGCCCTCGGCGAGTTCACGGATGACGTCGATCGCCTCACCGAGCCGCGCGAGGGTGTTGGGCGCGCGGCCGGCGACGCGCATCGCGGAGTCGCCGCGGCCGATGCCGCACACGGTGCGGTTGCCGTACATCTCGTTGAGCGTGGCGAAGGTGGACGCGGTCACCTCCCAGGTCCGGGTGCCCGGGTTGGTGACCATCGGGCCGACGATCAGTTTGGTGGTGTGTTCGAGGATGCGGCTGTAGATGACGAACGGCTCCTGCCACAGCACGGCGGAGTCGAAGGTCCAGCCGTAGCGGAAGCCGTTGCGCTCGGCGCGCCGCATGAGGCCGACGACCGCCGACGCCGGCGGGTCGGTCTGCAGGACAAGTCCGAAGTCCATGGCCGGGCCACTCCCAACTTTCAGGTGAGGTACTGACAGGTGGCGCGGGGGGTGTAACTGCCGTGCCCCGCACGGCCGGTGTACTTCCGGCCGTCGATGACGAGCTCACCGCGCGACAGGACGGTCTCGACCTGTCCGGTGATCCTCTTCCCCTCGTACACCGAGTAGTCGACGTCCATGTGGTGAGTCTCGGCGGACAGGGTCTGCTGGGCGTGCGGGTCGTAGATGACGATGTCGGCGTCGGCGCCCGGCGCGATGGTGCCCTTCTTGGGGTAGAGGCCGAACATCCTGGCCGGGGTCGCGCAGGCGATCTCGATCCAGCGGCGCCGGGTGATGTGGCCTTCGACGACGGCCTGATGGAGCAGATCCATCCGGTGTTCCACGCCCGGCAGCCCGTTGGGGATCTTGGAGAAGTCGCCGCGGCCCATCTCCTTCTGCCCGTTGAAGCAGAACGGGCAGTGGTCGGTGGAGACGACCTGGAGGTCGTTGGTGCGCAGCCCGCGCCAGAGGGCGGCCTGGTGGTCGCGGGGCCGCAGCGGGGTCGAGCAGACGTACTTGGCGCCCTCGAAGTCCGGCTCGGCAAGATTGTCGGTGGACAGGAAGAGGTACTGCGGGCAGGTCTCGCCGAAGACGGGAAGTCCCTTGTCCCGGGCGGCTGCCAGCTCGGCGACGGCTTCCTCCGCGGATACGTGCACGACGTACAGCGGCGCCTCGGCGACGCGCGCGAGCTGGATCGCGCGGTGTGTTGCCTCGGCCTCCAGCAGGACCTTGCGCACCTCTCCGTGGTAGCGCGGATCGGTGCGCCCGGCGGCCAGGGCCTGTTCGACGAGGACATCGATCGCGATGCCGTTCTCGGCGTGCATCATGATCAACCCCCCGTTGTGGGAGGCCCGTTGCATGGCGCGCAGGATCTTGCCGTCGTCGCTGTAGAACACACCGGGGTAGGCCATGAACAGCTTGAAGGAGGTGATGCCCTCCTGGACGAGGAGGTCCATCTCCTTGAGGGAGTCCTCGTTGACGTCGGCGAGGATCATGTGAAAGCCGTAGTCGATCGCGCAGTTGCCGTCCGCCTTCGCGTACCAGGCGTCGAGCCCTTCGCGCAGCGCCTGGCCGGGCGACTGGATGGCGAAGTCCACGATGGTGGTGGTGCCGCCCCAGGCGGCGGCGCGGGTGCCGGTCTCGAAGGTGTCGGCGGCGAAGGTGCCGCCGAACGGCATCTCCATGTGCGTATGGCCGTCGACTCCGCCGGGGATGACGTACTTGTCGGTGGCGTCGATGACGCGGTCGGCGGTCCAACTCGCGGCCACGTCGGAGCCGTTGGAGGCGAGCGCGACGATCCGGCCGTCCTCGGTGAGTACGTCGGCGTGGACTTCGTCGGAGGCGGTGATGACCAGACCGCCGCGGACGAGCGTGCGATTACTCATGGCATGGGCTCCGTGACATGACTCGACGTGGCTGAGGCGGCTGAGCGGGCAGCCGGCTGAGGGGCCTGACGTGGTGCTGTCCTCCACCGCCGGACGGGACGCCGCGGCCACCCGTCCGGCGGTCGCGGACTAGGTCGTGTCTTCAAAGTAGCGCCGTCCGCCCGCGGGGCGGGGCCCGCGGCGGCTGGTGCGGTGCATCGCAAGGCGGAGGATCGGCCTCGTACCGGGCGTACTCGGCCGACTCCGACTCCGACAACGCGGCAAGGTGCCGCACCAGACGCCGCGGGCCAGGCGAGACTTTGAAGACACGGCCTAGACGCTGTTCAGGGCGCGTTCGAGGATGGCCGCGCCTTCTTCGGCCTCGGCGACCGTGAGGGAGAGCGGTGGGGCGATGCGCAGCACGCTGGTGTCGTGGCCGCCGCCCTTGCCGATCAACAGGCCGCCCTCCCGCGCCGCCTCGGTCACCGCCGCCGCGGCCTCCGGGTTCGCCTCGTCGGTGCCCGGCTTCACCAGCTCGATGCCGATCATCAGGCCGCGGCCGCGCACCTCCCGTACGGCGGGGACGGCCGCCCCCACGGCGCGCAGCCGCTCGATCAGCAGGCCGCCGACACGGCGCGCGTTGCCGGGGAGGTCGTGCTCCAGGAGGTACGCGAGGTTGGCGACGCCCGCCGCCATCGTGACGGGGCTGCCGCCGAACGTCGAGATGGAGTTGGTGTCCAGGCAGTTCATGATCTCGGCGCGGGCGACGACGCCGCCGATGGACATGCCGTTGCCGATGCCCTTGGCGAAGGTGAGGATGTCCGGCGGGCCGTTCTCGGCGTGCGCCTGCCAGCCCCAGAAGTGGTCGCCGGTACGGCCCCAGCCGGTCTGCACCTCGTCGCTGATCCACAGGATGCCGTGCCGGTCGAGTACTTCGCGGAACGCGGCGTACAGACCGTCGGGCGGTGAGGTGAAGCCGCCGACGCCCTGGACCGGTTCGGCGATCAGCGCGGCGGGCGCGCGGGTGTGCCCGAGCAGGTCCTCCAGATCGGCGACGCACGCGGCGATGAACTCCGCGTCGGACAGGTGCGCGTAGGGGCCCCGGGTGCGGACGCCGCCGTGCACGTACAGCGTCTGGAGCGGCGAGAGGCTGGTCGGGGACCAGCCGCTGTTGCCGGTGACGGACACGGTGGAGAAGGAGCGGCCGTGGTAGCTGTTGCGCATGGCCAGGATCTGGTTGGAGCGGCGGTACGCGGTCGCGAGGAGCAGGGCCGTGTCGTTGGCCTCGGTACCGGAGGTGGTGACGAAGACCCGCGCGTCCGGGATGCCGGAGAGGTTGGCGACGCGCTCGGCGAACTCCACCATCGGGCGGTTCAGATAGAGCGTGGACGAGTGGATGATCCGCCCGGCCTGCTCGCTGACCGCCTTGGTGACCTCGGGGAGGGCGTGGGCGGTCATGGTGGTGAGGATGCCGCCGAAGAAGTCGAGGTAGCGGTTGCCGTCGGCGTCCCAGACGTGGCGGCCCTCGCCGTGGGTGAGTTCGATGGGCCGCCGGTAGTAGAGGGCCAGCCAGTCGGGCAGGACGGCGCGGTGCCGGCCGTGCAGGTCGGTGGCGGGGAGCCGGACCGGGTCGTCGTGGGACGGGCCGGCGGTCCGGGCCGCGGCCGGGTTCGCGGGGGCCTCGGTCACGGCCGCACCAGCCCCTCGTACGCGTCGGGGCGGCGGTCCCGGTAGAACGCCCACTGCTGTCGCACCTCTTCGATGACCCCGAAGTCCAGGTCCCTGACGACCAGTTCCTCGGCCTTGTCGCTCGCGGTCTCGCCGACGAACTGACCGCGTGGGTCGACGAAGTACGACGTCCCGTAGAAGTCGTTGTCGCCGTACTCCTCCTGGCCGACGCGGTTGATCGCGGCGATGAAGTACTCGTTGGCGACGGCGGCGGCGGGCTGTTCCAGCTGCCACAGGTAGCTGGAGAGACCGCGCGAGGTGGCCGACGGGTTGTAGACCAGTTCGGCGCCGTTCAGGCCGAGTTGGCGCCAGCCCTCCGGGAAGTGCCGGTCGTAGCAGATGTATACGCCGATCTTGCCGACGGCGGTGTCGAAGACGGGCCAGCCCGCGTTGCCCGGCTTGAAGTAGTACTTCTCCCAGAAGCCCTTGACCTGCGGGATGTGGTGCTTGCGGTACTTGCCGAGGTACGAGCCGTCGGCGTCGATCACGGCCGCGGTGTTGTAGTAGAAGCCGGACTGCTCGACCTCGAAGACCGGCACGACGACGACCATCCCGGTCTCGCGCGCCAGGTCCCGCATCCGGGTCACGGTCGGCCCGTCGGGGACCGCCTCGGCCCACCGGTAGTGCTCGGGTTCCTGCACCTGGCAGAAGTAGGGGGCGTTGAACACCTCCTGGAAACCGATGACCTCGGCGCCTTGCCGGGCCGCCTCGCGGGCGTGCTCCTCATGCTTGGCGATCATGGATTCGGTGTCGCCGGTCCAGGTCGCCTGGACGAGTGCGGCGCGTACGACTCTGGCCACGAGCTGCTCCTTCGGCGGAAGGTCGAGCGTTTACCCGAGCGATTCCCGAGTGCTGTCCGAGCACTTTCTACGCCCGTAGACACGGTGCGTAGGAGGAGAACCTAAGCCCGCCGTCCCACAGGGGCAAGACCATCGCTGTTAAGCCGCGGAGTCGATCATGATTCGCACCCGGCCGGTCCACAGAACGCCCTGGACCGGCCGGGAACCGCCGTCGCCCGCGTCAGGCGCCGCCGATACCCGCGCTCCGCAGCGCACGGGCGAGATCGCGCTCGTTGGTGGTGGAGACGCCCCGGGCCGCCGCCATCAGCAGCGGGACCAGGCGCGGCGGGTCCGCCGCCGCGATCCGTGCCGCGTCCTCGGCTGTACGGGCTCGGACGAAGGCCCCGAGCAGCGCCTGGAGCTCGGCGACGCGGCCCGCGTCGCCGAGGGCCGAGACCACCTCCGCGATGTCCTCGGCGGGCCGGGAGATGCCCTGGCGCAGCAGTACACCGCAGTCCGCGTCACGGCCGGCCATGGCGAGCGCGCTCGCCGCCGCGGCGAGTCTGTCGGGGGGCAGGGACGACACCTCCCACAGCACGGACGCCCAGTCGGCGCTCAGTTCGGCGCGGTGCAGTTCGGCGGCGAGGAACGGCAGTTGCTCGGCGGGGCCGGCCGCTGCCTCGCAGAGCACCACGTGCGCCTCACCGCTGCGCCCGGCCGCCCGTAGCCGTACGAGCACGGCTACGGTGTCGAGCGCGGCGCGGCGCGCCGCCGACTGCTGCCGGGTCAGGCCGCTTTCGGAGTCCCCGTCACGGGCCTTGCCGGAGCCCGGCGCACCGCCGAAGCGGGCGCCGCGCGGTGCCGAGGTGCCGGCGGGCGGGGTGAGGGGCGTGGCCGCCGGATCGGTGCCTTCGGTGAAGGCGTAACGCGCGCCTCGCTGCTTGCGCAGCTTGCGGCGACCGGGTACCTGCGCCATTTCCTGTGAATCGTCGGGGCGTACGGCGGGGTTGGAGCCCGTGTCCGAGTCGCCCGGGTCCCCCGCGCCCCGGCGGCCGTCGGGGCCGCCCCAGCCCTCGGAGTTGCGTCTGCCGTCACCGCCGTTGCCGGAGCCGGCCTCGCCGCCCCGGCCCGGTTCCGGCCGGAACCACTCGTCGGGCGCGGTGGGCCGGCCGGCGTCAGGACGGCCGAAAACCGACTGGTCGTCTACCACCGGCTCTTCTGCTCGGTACCACCCGTCGGCGGCGGTGGGTCTCGCCTCCGACGAGCCGTACTCCTGGGCGGGCGCGGCGTGCGCGGGCGAGCGCGGGCCGGGTGCGCCGTGGGTGGAGTGGGAGGCAGTCGCGTTCGACGGCTCGGCGACACCCGCGAGGCGTTCGCGCAGCTCGGTGCAGCGGGCCGTGGCGCGCGCGTAGTCGTCACGGACCCAGGCCAGGTCGTATTCGAGCTGGTCCGCCTCGGGTGAGCCCTCGGCGACCAGTCGCAGGCGGCGCATCACCTCGTCGGCCCGGCTCGCGGCCGTGGCCTGTTCGTGCTGCATCAGCCGTAGGCGCTCGCGGAGCGCGTCGAGGCCGCCGGGGAGCCGGTCGTGCGCGGCGGCGGACGCGGCGTGCAGTCTGCTCGCGCGGGCCGTCTCACGGTCGACCGGCCGGTTCTCGTGGCTCGCGGCCAGATCGTGGAGCAGGGACTCGACCACGTCCCAGGGCGGTACCTCGGCGCCGTCGAGGCAGGCCCTGAGTCCTTCGGGGTCCCGCTGTCTGAACACCGCGTACCAGCCGCCGTCCGGGTCGAGGAGCGCCGTCATCCCGCGGAAGTACCGCGCGAAAGCCCCGATCTCCGCCGGAAGTTCTTGCCTTGTCATCGCTGTCTTTCCCGCCCCTGCCCTGCTGCGCACTGCCGTAAGGGAACCGTCCGGCCCGCCGGCATGAAACCGCAGCCGTGTTACGTGACGGCTACGCGGGATTGTCGCGCACGGTGCGGTGCGATCACCCGATTATGTCGTCAGTGAGTGGCCGACGTCACGTTTCCCAGGAAAAGAACTGGTTACAGGTCAAGGTTGTTTCACAAGTCGGCGCGCCGACGAGGCGTCAGAAACTCACCACGATTCCGGTGTGCACACGCTTCCCGCGCCGTACGAGCGCGGCCGGCTTCTCGACGAACCAGAACTGCCAGGTGTACTTGCGGGCCAGGAGCTTGTTGATCCGCCCCACCTCGTCGCCCTCCAGCAGCCGGGCCGTCCCTTCGGCGCTCGCCGCGCCCGGCGCGATGCGCCCACGCGCGTCGCACGCGGTCACGACGACATGGCTGTTGTTACGGATCCGCTTGACCTTCCAGGAGTCGCTGCGGGTCCAGATGTACAGCTCGCCGTTGTCGACGGCGTGCCAGACCGGGGTGTCGACCCCGCTGCCGTCCTTGCGGTAGGTGGTGAGGCTGACGTAGCGGCTGCGTCCGAGCGCGTCGAGGGTCATGTCCGCGAGCCTACGCCGCGGCCGGGACCGCAATCGGCCGGACACCTGGCCACAGGAGCCGTCCGGCGGGCCGTCCCGCGGGCCGCCGGAACGCGCGTCCGGTCCGATCGCGCGTTACGGCCGTCCGGCCGGGCGCACCACCATCGCGGAGCCGCCGCCCCTGCGGTCCTTCTCCGCCGCCGCCAGCCAGCGGCCGTCCGGCAGCCGCTGAACGGCCGTCGCGGCGCCGATCTCCGGGTTCTTGGTGAACGCGTGCCCCAGTGCTTCGAGTTGGGCGCGCAGCGGGCTGTCGTAGAGGCCCGGCTCCAGCTCCGTCTTCGCGGAGTTGCGCTGGCTCGCGCGGGGCGCGGCGATCGCGTCGACCAGCGGCAGACCTCGGTCCAGATGGCCGGTGAGGGTCTGGAGGACGGTCGTGATGATGGTCGCGCCGCCCGGTGAGCCGAGCGCCAGAAGCGGCCGGTCACGCTCGTCGAGCACGATCGTCGGGGAGATGGACGACCTCGGCCGCTTACCGGGGCCGGGCAGGTTCGGGTCGTGGACGGCCGGGTTCGCCGGGGCGAACGAGAAGTCCGTCAGCTCGTTGTTGAGGATGAAGCCCCGGCCGGGAACGGTGATGCCGCTGCCGCCCGTCGACTCGATCGTGAGCGTGTACGCGACGACGTTGCCCCACTTGTCGGCGGTCGTCAGATGGGTGGTGTTCTCCCCCTCGTACGTCGTGGGCGCCGCCGTGCCGCCCGCCGCGCACGGCACCGGCTTCGACGGGTCACCGGGCGCGAGCGGGCTCTTGAGCGCCACGTCGTCCTTGATGAGGCATTCGCGC
The DNA here is from genome assembly GCF_040560175.1 of Streptomyces panacea. Lineage (NCBI taxonomy): Bacteria > Bacillati > Actinomycetota > Actinomycetes > Kitasatosporales > Streptomycetaceae > Streptomyces > Streptomyces panacea. The sequence continues at coordinate 8,803 of NZ_JARJHW010000088.1, read as the reverse complement.
GAGTCGGCGAAGCGCTGCGACAGCAGGCCCTTGGTGGGGACGTCCTCGAAGGCGGGGTCGCCGAGCCAGCGCCCCCGGTCGGCGAAGGTGATCCGGCTCGCCTCGATGAAGCGGTGCAGATACTGCTTCTGCGAGGCGCGGGAGAGGTCGGTGCGCTCCAGGATGTTGAGCGCCTCGCCGACGCTCGTACCGCCGGAGGACGACGGCGCCATGCCGTACACGTCCAGCCCTCGGTAGGAGACCTTCGTCGGAGCCTGCTTCTTGGTCCGGTACGCGGCCAGGTCGCCGGTCGTCAGATCGCCCGGCCGGACCTTGCGCGTGGCGTCCGGGTCGACGGGCGGGGTGCGGACGGTGCGCACGATGTCGCGGGCCAGGTCGCCCCGGTAGAGCGCGTCGGTGCCGTGCCGGCCCAGCTCCGCGTACGTACGCGCCAGGTCGGGGTTCTTGAACACCGAACCGGTCACCGGGAGTTCACCGCCGGGCAGGAACAGTTCGGCGGAGGCCGGGAAGTCGGCGAACCGCGCCTGATTCGACGCGGTCTGGGAGCGGAACGTCTCGTCGACGGTGAAGCCGTCCTTCGCCAGCCGTTCGGCGGGCTTCAGCAACTGCCGCAGCGAGGTGCTTCCCCAGGAGTCGAGCGCCCTCTCCCAGGTCGCCGGGGTGCCTGGCGTACCGACACCGAGTCCGCTCGTCATGGCCTCCGCGAAGGGGATCGGCTTGCCGTCCTCCTGGAAGAGGGTGGCGTCGGCGGACTTCGGGGCGGTCTCGCGGCCGTCGATGGTGTGGACGGAGCGGGACTTGGCGTCGTAGTAGACGAAGTAGCCGCCACCGCCGATGCCGGCCGAGTAGGGCTCGGTGACTCCGAGCGCGGCGGCCGTGGCCACCGCCGCGTCGACGGCGTTGCCGCCGCGTCGCAGCACCTCGGTGCCCGCGGCCGACGCGTCCTTGTCGACGCTGGAGACCGCCCCGCCGTGGCCGACGGCGACCGGCGATTTGGCAGGGGTCGTGGCGGGTGTCTTCGTGGGTGGAGCCTGAGCGGGCGCGGGCGGTGGCGCCGCGGCACCCACCGACAACATGGCGGCGGCGAGCGCCACGATCGAGACGTTACGTGCGGCGAGGCGGTGCATCTGTACCTCCGGTGGACGTCCGTCCGCGGAGCGTAACCTCACCACTCGTGCCCCGCCAGAACCACTTGACCCGGACCACGGGCGGGATGTCCGTCGCGGCGCGGTCCCGCTAAAGTGCGCGCCCATGACTGACGACGTACGCAACATCGTTCTCGGGGTGCTCGCCGCCGGTATCAGTGCTTCCCTCGGCTGGATCGCCCGAACCTATCTCTGGCGCCGCAAACTCCGCAGGAAGCAGGCGTTCTTCGGGCTGCCCGGCAACTCCGAGTGCCTGTTGGTCGTCAACCGCGAGGCGGGCGGCGACGGCGCCGTCCACCGTCACGACGTCTTCGCGCTGCTGGAGATGTCCGCGCTGATCAAGGAGTGCGGCGCGCACGCGCAGATAGTCCAGCACGACTCGGCGCAGCAGGGGTTCGGCGAGCGTACGGAGTTCTGCCTCGGCGGCCCGGCGTCGAACCGCCGGATGGCCGCCCATCTCTCCTCGCTGCTGCCCGGTGTCAAGGTCAACACGGACCCGGATCCGGGCCCGGACCGGGGGGCCTTCCAGATCGGCACCGAGCGCTACCGCGCCGACCCGGGGGTGGCGGAGTACGTCATCCTGGCGCGCCTGACCGCGGGGCAGGACTCCCGGCCGGTCTTTCTCTTCTGCGGACAGCGGGCCATCACCAACCAGGCCGCCTCGCGCTATCTGGCCAGGCACCACGAGAAGCTGGCGCGCAAGCACGGCCGCGACTCGTTCTGCCTGCTGCTGAAGGTGGTCAACTCGCAGGCGTACGGCCCCGATGTGGTGGAGCTGGTCTCCGACGTCACCAGGGCGGCGCAGGAGCCCGCTCCGGCCGCGCGTACCTCGCACCGGGCGACCAGCTGAGGCGGGGCGCGGAGAGGGCGGGGAGCGGGCCGGGAAACGGGAGAGAGCGGCACCCTCGTCGTACGTCGCGACGACGTGGGCCCGCTCCATGGCGGACACGGCCCTCCCGGCGCGCAGCTGACCTTCCCCCCGGCCACGCCCGACCCATGGTGCCTGTCGGTCCCGCGGCGCGAGAAGTGATCCCCGGCTGCTGCCGGAGGGGCCTCCCGAGAAGCGGGAGGCGGGCCATGTCCCTTGAGCTACCGCGCCTCGGGCGGCGGCGGGACCATCCCCGCGGGTGCGGAGCACGGCGGACGCGTACGGACTCCCGGGAGGTTCCCGAGGCCGGCGCGGCATCCGTGGCCTCTGCAGGCAAGACCACCGTCACCATGGGGATGAACGGCAAATCGTAGTCCAGATTCGGCGCGATGGGCTCGCCCGCGTACCCGAACCCCCGGACCGGGGAATCCGGTCGGGGGTCCCTGGCTCCCTCGTGGAATCGACTGCGGCTCCCGCCGCGGACTGCCCGTCGGACCGTGGTCGACGGCCATACGCTGCCCTCCCCGTTCTCGGCTCTGTCGAGGTCAGCGCAAACTATCCAGCGCACCAAGGGACTTCACACCCGACACGCATAAATCGGGCATAAGCCGTATTAACGTCCAGGGCTCACGTCCGCCCCCGTGACCCGGGCCCGGACTCAGGCCTCGGCCGCCTCCGCGTACACCTGCGACAGCTCGGGCGCGCCGCTGACGGCCCAGTCGAGACCCGCCTCCACCACCTGGATCTCCCGGCCGGAGACGAGCCGCACGACGGGGTGGCCGCCGGGCCAGATGTGCCAGGTCGCGCCCTCGACCGTACGCACGATGACCGTACCGAGATACAGCCCCGCGTCGTTGCCCAGCCAGGGCAGCTCCTCGGGGTCGTCGCGCCAGTGCGGAGGCAGTTGGTCCAGCGCCTCCAACGAGGCCGGGGAATCGTCCAGTTCGAGACCGGACTGCCCTGCCCGGACACGCAGCAGCTCGCACTCGGAGAGCAGTTCGGCCACGCCCTCCGCGTCACCCCCGACGACGGACGCCGACGAAGACCCCTCGTCAGCGCCGTTCCGTTTGCGCCAGTTGTCCAAGAAAGGGATGTTCATACCACTCAGCCTGCCATTTCCCCGTACCCGCGCACCTCAGGGCACGCGGGCGGTATCAGAGGCAGAATGCCCAGAGTCCGACCCGCCGATGCCGGCCCGGCCTCCGCGAACATCAGAGGTCGAGGTCGACGACGACCGGGGCGTGGTCCGAAGCACCCTTGCCCTTGCGCTCCTCACGGTCGACATAACTGTCCTTGACGGCAGCGGTGAAGGGCCCGTTGCCGTAGACGAGGTCGATCCGCATACCCCGGTTCTTCGGGAACCGGAGTTCGCGGTAGTCCCAGAAAGTGTACGGCTGGTCGTACTTGAGCGGTCGCGGCATCACATCGGACAGACCGCCCGCACGGAGCGCGGCCAGCGCGTCGCGCTCGGCGGGGGTGACATGGGTGGCGCCCTCGAAGAGAGCCGGGTCCCACACGTCCTGATCGGTCGGCGCGACATTGAAGTCACCGAGGACGGCGAACGGCCGGTCCCCCGCGCTGTCCTCGGCCACCGCCGCGCGCAGCGCCTCCAGCCAGCGCAGCTTGTACGCGTAGTGGTCGTGGGTGACCTCGCGGCCGTTGGGCACGTAGACCGACCAGACCCGGGCACCGCCGCAGGTCGCGGAGACCGCGCGGGGCTCCTCGACGCCCTCGTACTCCGGCCCGCCGGGCAGGCCCTTGACGACGTCGTCGAGACCGACCCGGGAGATCAGCGCCACCCCGTTCCACCTGCCGGTGGCGTTGACCGCGGCCTCGTAACCCAGCTCGCGCAGGGCGTCGGAGGGGAACTGCTCCAGCGTGCTCTTGGTCTCCTGGACGCACAGCACGTCCGTGCCCGTGCTCTCCAGCCAGGCCAGCAGCCGGGGCAGCCGGGCAGTGATCGAATTGACGTTCCAGGTGGCGATGCGCATGGACCACAGCCTATCCGCGAGGTCCGACAGTCACCGTCCGAGCCGTCACAGCTCGGTGGTCTCGCCGGGGGCCAGCCTCGCGTGGCCGGAGCCCCCGAGACGGGCGACGTGGCCGTCGTACAGAGGCAGCGCGAGGTCCGTCAGCAGGGCGTCGTGGATGTCGAAGGTGCGCCGCGGCTCGACCTCGCGTACGTAGTCGATCACTTCGGAGATCTTGTTCCACGGCGCGTGCACCGGGACCATCAGCGTCTCCACGGGCCGGCCCGGGACGGTGAACGCGTCGCCGGGGTGGAACAGCGAACCGTCCACCAGATAACCCACGTTGGTGACCCGCGGCAGATCGGGATGGATCACCGCGTGGAGTTCACCGTGCACCTCCACGTCGAAGCCCGCCGCCGTGAACGTGTCACCGTGCCCCACGGTGTGCACCCGCCCCGGAAAGGCGGCCGACAGCCGCTCCGCGACGCTGCGCAGGGTCCAGATCTCGACGGCCGGGTCCGCTTCGAGGGCGGCCCGCAGGCGGCCCTCCTCGAAGTGGTCGGGGTGCTCGTGCGTGACGAGGATCGCCTCGGCGCCGAGCGCCGCGTCCTCCTCACTGAAGACGCCGGGGTCGACGACGAGCGTCCGGCCGTCCTTCTCCAGCCGGACACAGGCGTGGGACTTCTTGGTGAGCTTCACCGTGACCACCTCGTGCTGCGGGTTCCCGGACATGTCGTACGGCACCTCCGTACGACACCGGCACCGCACCCTCCCATGGTCGACACGCGCCACCACGACGGCAAACGGGAGCGGTGGACGCGGCCACGAGGGCGCCGCTACGGGTCGGGAGTGGTCTCCTCCTGGACGACCGCGCCGACGACGCGGAACGCCGCGTTCGCCGCCGGGAAGCCGCAGTAGACGGCCGTCTGGATGAGCACTTCCTTGATCTCGGCCGGGGTCAGGCCGTTGCGCAGGGCGGCCCTGGTCTCGACGGCGAGTTCGTCGAGGTGACCGCCTGCGACGAGGGCGGTCAGCGTCACACAGCTGCGGCTGCGGCGGTCCAGGCCACCCCGGTTCCACACCTCGCCCCAGGCGTAGCGGGTGACCAGCTCCTGGAAGTCGCCGCCGAAGCCGGCCGTGTCGGCCATGATCTGGTCGACATGGGCGTCACCGACGACCTCCCTGCGGATCCGCATGCCCGCCTCGTAGGGATCCGGGCGGACGGCGGCGACGGCCTGCGGCTGCTCGGCTGAGGCGATCGCGGCGACGGGGGCGGTCATCGGCGACAGGGTCGGCGGTCCCACGGGCGTACCCGGGCCGGGATAGGTGGCCCAGTCGGGCAGCACCGTGATGCCGGTCGAGGTGTCGGAGGGGTTCTGCCAGGCGGTGGAGAAGTGGCGGATGAGGAGGTCGGTGACGGCGGCCGGCTGCTCGACGGGCGCCAGGTGCGAGGCTCCCGGCACGAGCGCCAGCCGGGCATCCGGTATCCCGGCGACCAGCGTGCGGGCCTCCGCGGGGCCGGTGACCTTGTCCTCGGCGCCGACCAGGACGAGCGTCGGCACGCCGATACGGCCCAGCTCCGCCCGTACGTCGAAGGCGGCGAGGGCCTCGCAGGCGGCTATGTAGCACCCCGGGTCGGTCGTACGGACCATCTGGACCGCCCACTCGACGATCGCGGGCTGGGCGGCGGCGAAACCGGCCGTGAACCAGCGCTCGGGCGCCGCGCGGGCCATCGGGTCGAGACCATTCGTACGGACGATGACGCCGCGCTGCCGGAACTCGTCCGCCGTACCGAAGCGCGGCGAGGACGCCACCAGCGCGAGCGAGGCGACGCGGTCGGGGCGGCGCAGCGCCAGCTCGGCGCCGATCGCGCCGCCGATGGAGCAGCCGACGTACCCGAAGCGCTGCACGCCGAGTCCGTCGAGCGTGGCGAGGAGCCGGTCCGCCAGCTCGGGAACACCGGTGGCGGGGTGGGCGGGCGCGCCGCCGTGGCCGGGCAGGTCGAACCGGAACACCCGCCAGTACTTGGCCAGTTCGGGCGTCTGCCTGTCCCACATGTGCCAGGTGGTACCGAGGGAGGGGCCGATCACGAGGACTGGGGCGTCTTCTGGCCCGTCAAAGCGATATTGAAGGCTCTGCAGTGTCGTCTCGCTCATCCGCCTCACGCTCTCATATCTCACAATCTCTCACGACCGAGCGGTCTGTCCCCCTCCGGCCCCATGCAGTCCGCCCCACACTGTGGCAGCTCCACGAAGATCCTCCACACCCGGCTTGACGTACCACTTCTTCGTGGTCTTCACGTTCGGGTGTCCCGCCCACCGAGCCAACAGGTGGTCCGGCACGCCCTTGTTGGCCAGGTACGTGAAGCGGGACGCCCGAGCGTCGTAAAGGCGCACCTGACGGAGCCCTAGCAACTCCATGATCCGGTAGGCCTGTCGGCGGAGCTGCTTGATGTTCCGAGCCGCTCCGGACTCGTCCACCAGGACGTAGCCGGAGTCAACGTAGTCCGGACCGAGGGCCGGCTTTCCCCCGGCCCTGAGAGATGTGAATGACCGGAGCGCATCCCACACCGGAGCGGGCAAGGGAAGCTCTCGCTGTCCGGCCATGGACTTAGAGGCTGTCTCACGTGGCGTGATGTATGTGCGGCATGATGCTGATGGTGGGTGCCGACTTGTCGCAGCGGCTGGTTCCTGACGAACTCTGGGAGCCTGTTGCCCCGTTGCTGCCGTCGTTCGCTGCTCGTCCGCAAGGCGGTGGGACCGCGCCGTGTGACGAACGGGCGGTGTTCACTGCGGTGGTGTACGTGCTGACCAGTGGTTGGGCCTGGCGGCATCTGCCGCCGCCGTTGGGGATCCTGGACGATACGCGCCGTCCGCTCCAGGCGCGGACCGCGCCGGCACCGACCGGTCAAGGTCCGTGCCGACAAGGCGTATTACTCCACCGACCACCTTGCCTGGCTCCTCACCCGCAATCTGATCCCGCGGATCGCGCGTTCGGGAATCGAGTCAGGCGAACGCCTCGGCCGCCACCGCTGGAAGATCGAGCGGTCGATCTCCTAACTGTTCGGCTACCGCCGACTCACCATCCGATACGAACGCAAGGGCAGCCACTTCCTTGCCTTCCTCGACCTCGCCGCAGCCCTGACCTGCTACAAGAAGCTCGCGAAACTCGCCACGTGAGACAACCTCTAAATGTGGGCTCTGATGATTTCGACCTGGCTGTCAATGGCAGCCACGCACTGATCGCTGTTCTGCTCGTCCTTCAGTGTGACGCGGCCTGTGAGATGCGACATCAAGATGGATTCGTAGCAGCAAGAGAGAATTTCCATCGCTTCATCGGCAGACATTGGGTGGTCAAAAGCTTCAAAAATCCGCACCAATGCCATAAAGAAGGGCCCGACCGCCGGCCTAACTGCTACGTCCGGCAAGCCGTCGTACCTCGCCAGGAAGTTGGCGGCGAATTCGGAATCCGACCGCCAATCCGTGAGGTGGTCGAGACGGAATGCGAGCACGGATTCAATCAGAGCGGCGTGATCTGAGGGAAAATAGCAACCAAAGGGTGGGCCGATCAGGGGAATAGATTCCTCAATTACGCAGAATGTGAGATTTGCGAGATTTGCGGCTTCCAATCGCTCCAGGCTTTGGGCATAGGGCTCAATTTCCTGATCCCAGAGTTCCAACTGCTTCTACCTCTCAATTTGACAGGTGAGGCCCTATGTCCGGACCTCACCTGTTGTGACCCACGTGAACCCGTGCGCCTTCCTTCCCGAGCTACCTCTTCCTTTCCCAGAGCTGAATTCCGGAATAAGAATCCGCCCTTCCCGCACAATTCTGACGTTCGAGTCCGCACGCGGGGCGAGATGAGGCAATAATGCCGTCAGCTGCATACTCCCCTTCATCTACCGCATTGAAGAGGATTTGTTCGGCATCAGTGTGCACTTGTGGTGTCAAATCGGTCTCATAAACTCGCCGGTAGCCAAGCTGTTTGGCCATGGCCCGCAGACTCCGGTTCGTTCCATTGTTCGCCACGGAATAAACAAGCTCGCCGCCAAGCTGTCCTGTCGCTACAGTCGTACCCCGGTCTGCTCGCGTTCCGACCCCGAATGTATCGTGAAGCGCTTTCGCGTCATCGAGCAACTGCTGAGGAGCGACCGTCGCGCTTGCAGCAGATCCATCCGAAGACGGGCGAGAAGGTCAGAAGCGCGGCCCAGAAGATCACCGGCAAATGCAACAGCTTCGCAGGGGCGGCTATCTGAGCCGTATCGACTACGGGCAGCGCGCGAACACCCTGTTCAGCGCCGAGTTTGACCGGTTACCCGCACGGCGAAGAGACAGGTCCCGCTGGAAGCAGTTGAAGATGATCCCGGTGTCACCGTCAACGCGGTCGTAGCGAGCCGCTGAATCCGATACTGATGTCGGCGCTCGCGTCGGCGTCGAAACGGATCTCCGCACGGTTGCCGGGTGTGGTAACCGTGATTGTCGGCGGGGTCTCGTCCGTCAGCGACGTCACCAGCGACGACTCGATTTCGCCCGCCCCACTGCCCGAGGTCACCCGGAAGGTGCCCGCCGACACGCCTCGGCCGTCGGCCGTCTCGACCTCGACCGGTGCGGTGACCGCCCGGAGGCACCTCCACCACCAGCGTGGTGGCGGTGCGTGCGGTCACCCGGACCACGATGCCCCCGCCGAAGCGCACCACGTTGTCGGTCAGCGCGGTGGCGAACCCCCCACCGGTCAGCGTGACCGTGGCACCGGCAATGCCGGAGGCCGGGGCAACCGTCGTGATCGACGGCGCCGGTGCGGCCAGGGTGAACGACTCCGGC
>NZ_JARJHW010000087.1:0-28946 GCF_040560175.1 Streptomyces panacea | reverse complement strand
GGGGGTACGGGGGCGCCTCGCGGCGGTACGGGTGCGCTCGCCCATGAGCCACCCCTTCACCTCGACCACCGATCGGCAACGAGCCGCCCAGCGCTCAACCGAGCGCGGGCAAGCTCGCATCCATTTTAACGCAAAATAAAATGGGCCGATTGCGGTGATTGGTGGGGTTATTGACGGGTGTGCGGCAGGCGGGAGGCGCCGGGCCCGGTCAGGACGGCGGCGGAGTGCCGCGCCGGATGTGCTCCCGGTTCGGGTCGAAGAGGTGCCCGGCCGCGCCGGACACCACGAGCCCGCCCGCCAGCAGGAGCCCGTGTCCCAGCACGATCCCCACCCCGAGCAGACCGAGCCCGACGGCGAGCGTCAGCCAGGCGGCGCCACGCCGGTACTCGCGCGGTCGGCAGGGGCGCTGCTGCTCGAAGGCGGCGGCGAAGCGCGGATCGTCCTGCCGCAGCCGCTCGGCCAGGTCGTCGAGAAGTCGGTCCTCGTCGCGGGCCTGCATGAAACCTCCCGGACTCGGTGGCGATCAGAACGTGGACACCCCGCGAACACCCGACGGCCGGCCGGGCGGAGATGCCCGTCTCCGCCCGCCCTCGACGCTCCGCGCCGCCTCCCGGGCGGCCGGCGCCTCGACCGCCCCCCGTACCCACCGGAGTGCCCGCCGGATGTCTGTGTCCACGATCACCCGGCGCACGGCACCGCCGCCATCGGTGCCGACACCCATATCCGGGGGTGTGGGACATGCAGACGCCCCCGGGTGGCGGGGAGTCGTGCCCCGTACCGGCGATAGTGGGGACGTCCACCCCGAGGAGGCCGTACTCCGTGTCCCTGTTCTGGCGCATCTTCCTGCTCAACGCCGCCGTGCTGTTCGCGGCGACCGCGCTGCTGCTGCTCGGCCCCGTCACGGTCTCCACGCCGGTCCTGCTCACCGAGGCGATGATCATGGCCGCGGGTCTGGTCGCCATGCTGATCGCGAACGCCGCGCTGCTGCGGGTCGGGCTCGGACCGCTGCAACGGCTCACGCGCGCGATGACCACCACCGATCTGCTGCGTCCGGGCCCCCGGCCGGTCGTATCGGGACACGGCGAGATCGCCGAACTGATCAGGACGTTCAACACGATGCTGGACCGTCTGGAGGCCGAACGCGCGGCCAGCAGCGCGCTCGCGCTCTCCGCGCAGGAGGCCGAACGCCGCAGGATCGCCCAGGAGTTGCACGACGAGATCGGCCAGACCCTGACCGCCGTACTGCTCGAACTCAAGCGCGTCGCCGACCGGGCGCCCGAACCGCTGCGGGACGAACTGCTCCAGGTGCAGGAGATCACCAGGGACAGCCTGGACGAGATCCGCAGGATCGCCCGTCGGCTGCGCCCCGGGGTGCTGGAGGAGCTGGGGCTGATCAGCGCGCTCAAGGAGCTGACGAACGAGACCACCACCCACACCGCGCTCACCGTCAGGCGCAGCTTCGACGGTGATCTCCCCGCGCTGGACCAGGAGGTCGAGCTGGTCCTCTACCGGGTCGCCCAGGAAGGGCTCACCAACATCATCCGCCACGCGGGGGCCCAGCGGGTCGGTGTGGCGCTGCACCACGGCGCGCTCGGACTCGAACTGCTGGTCAGGGACGACGGACACGGAATCGGTACGGCCCCCGAGGGCGCGGGTATCCGGGGCATGCGCGAGCGCGCGCTGCTGATCGGCGCCGAGGTGTCGGTGGGCGACGCGCCGGGCGGCGGTACGGAGGTACGGCTGCATGTCCCCGCCACGCGCATCCGACCGGCCGCGCCGCTCACGAACGGGAGCCACTGACCGCCATGACCCATCCGAACTCCGGTCCCACCGGCGCCGCCGGGCCCGTTCCGACCCGCATCCTGCTCGCCGACGACCACGCCCTCGTACGGCGCGGGGTACGGCTGATCCTCGACGGCGAGCCGGACCTGACGGTGGTCGCGGAGGCCGGCGACGGCGCGGAGGCCATCGAGATGGCCCGCGAGCACCGCCCCGATCTGGCCATTCTGGATATCGCGATGCCGAGGCTGACCGGCCTCCAGGCCGCCCGCGAACTCTCCAGGCTGCTGCCGGACACGCGCATCCTGATCCTGACGATGTACGACAACGAGCAGTACTTCTTCGAGGCGTTGAAGTGCGGCGCGAGCGGCTACGTGCTCAAGTCGGTCGCGGACCGGGATCTCCTGGAGGCGTGCCGGGCGGCGATGCGCGACGAGCCGTTCCTCTACCCCGGCGCCGTCACCGCCCTCATCCGCAACTATCTGGACCGGGTACGGCAGGGCGACAGCATCCCGGAGAAGGCCGTGACCGCGCGGGAGGAGGAGATCCTCAAACTCGTCGCCGAGGGCCACTCGTCGAAGGAGATCGCCGATCTGCTCGTCATCAGCGCCAAGACGGTCGAGCGCCATCGGGCCAATCTGCTCCAGAAGTTGGGGCTGAAGGACCGGGTGGAACTGACTCGATACGCCATCAGGGCCGGCCTCATCGAGCCCTGACCGGCGTACGGTTGGCATTCCGGCGCCATCCGCCGGGCAGGGTCACACTCACAGACCGCACCACGAGAGCGGAACGAGGCGACGCCATGTCCCCGCACAGCAGCTGGGAGTTCACTGACGATCGCGGCCATCTCGCCGTCGCGCCCCGCCGCCCGGACCGGGTGGTCGCCTACATACAGGCGGGCGCGACCCTGTGGGACCACGGTCTGCGCCCCCTGGGCATCTTCGGGTCCCACCACGACGGCGACTCCCCCGACCTCGAGAAGGCGGGCGGACTGCCGCTCGACTCCACCCGGGACTTCGGCGCGGGCGGTTCGGTCGATCCGCACGCCGTCCTCGCCGCCGAACCGGACCTGCTGGTCGCCGTCAGCTACGGCGGCGGCCAGATCTACGGCATCGATCCGGAGACGGCCAAGCACCTGGACGAGCGGGTGCCCGTGGTCGTCATCGACGTGGGCAGGGACCGGCCGCTGGACGGGATCAGGGACCGGTTCACGGCGCTCGCCCGCGCGCTCGGCGCGCCGAGGGAGCCCGACGCGCAGGATCTGGAGTGGGCGGAGGCCCGGCTCCGTACGCTCACCGCGCGGCCCGCCGCGGCCCGGGTGCTCGCCCTGTCGGCCGCCGGGCCCGGCACCGTACATCTCACACGGCCCGGCACCTGGCCGGACCTGCGGGCGCTGTCGGCGCTCGGCGTCGATCTGCTCGATCCCGGTCGGGGGGCGGGCGGCAACTGGTGTACGACCGACTGGGCACAGGCACTCGCCCTCGATCCGGACGTCGTGCTCGGGGACGTACGGGCGAACGCGGCCACGCCCGACGCGCTGAGGAGCGACCGCCACTGGCGCGCCCTCCAGGAGCGGGTGCGCACCGTGGCGTGGAATCCGGAGGCGCCGCGGAGCCACCGGGGGCACGCGCGCTTCGTGGACGCGGTGGCCGCGGCGCTGTAGGCCCCGGGTGTCCGGCCGGGCCGTGTAGGCGGCGTGTCGCTCGCGTGTCGGTGGCGGCCGCGACCCTTCCGGCATGACACGTCACACAGACGCCCCCGAGGGCGCGGACACCACCGCCGGGCGCCCCAAAGCTCCGGCCCTGCCGGTACGGACCGTCGAGGTCCGCGCGGTACGGCGGCTCTCGCCGCACATGGTCCGCGTCACCTTCGCCGGTCCGGCCCCGGCCGATCTCCCGTACGACGACGCACCCGACCAGCAGGTGAAGCTCTACTTCCCCAGACCGGGGCAGAGCGCTCCCCTGTTGCCCGAGCCCGGCGCCGACGGGGATGTGATGCGCTGGTACGGGGCGTTCCAGGCGATCCCGGAGGACGAACGGCCCTGGGCGCGCAGTTACACGATCCGCGCGCAGGACCCGGCGCGGGGCACCCTCGACATCGACTTCGTCCTGCACGAGGGCACGGACGACGGCACGGACGACGGCACGGGGCACGGCTCGCGGGACGGGACGGGGGACGGCGTGCGCGCCGATGAGGGACCCGCGACCCGGTGGGCGCGCTCGGCCGGGGTCGGTGATGTGCTCGGCGTGTTCGGCCCCTCCGCCTACTTCGCGGAGCCCGTACCGCTCGGGACCACCGACTGGATGCTGCTGGCGGGTGACGAGTCGGCGTTGCCGGCGATCGGCACGATCATCGAGGCGCTGCCCGAGGGCGCGCGTGCGGTGGCGTACGTGGAGGTGTGGGACGCCGCCGAGGAGCAGCGGTTCGAGTCGGCGGGCGAGGTGACGGTGCACTGGCTGCACCGTGCCGCGACGGCGGGGGACGGACCGCCGCTGGTGGAGGCCGTGCGCGCGGCCACGTTCCCGGCGGGCTCGGTGTTCGCCTGGCTCGGCGGCGAGGCCGGCGCGGTACGGGCCCTGCGTCGGCATCTGGTCGGCGAACGCGGCATCGACAGGCGCTCGGTCCACTTCACCGGCTACTGGCGCCGCCGTCTGACCCAGGACGACGCGCCGACGCCGGCGGACCTGGCGGAGGCACGGGAGCGGTCGGCCGACCGCTCCTGAGCGGAGCCGGGGCATCAGATGAGGGCGGCGGCCTCTTTCACGGAGAGGGCGCCGCCCTCGGCGTACGCGCTCGCCCAGGTGTCCGTGTCGAGCACGGCCCGTACCTCGGCCTCCGCCCGCCGGGCGATCTCCCTCTCGTAGCCCGCCGGATGGGGATGGAAGAGGAACTTCTCGGCGAGCCCGGTGTGCCGGTCGTACGCCCCCAACAGCCTTGCGCCGTCGGCCGCTTCGCCGGTCCCGGTCTTCGCCCAGGCGGCGCAGAGGAACTGACTGACGATCAGCTGTGGCGCGACGAGATGGGCCAGACTGTCCAACAGGCTTACCGACTCCCGCAGATGGCCCAGCGCCCGCGCGTACTCGGTGTCGAGGCAGTCGAGCCAGCCGTGAAGTCCCTCGGTGAGACCCACCTGGAGGCCGTGCTCCCGGAAGCCCGGTTCCTCTTCCAGCGTGGTCAGTTGGTCCCGCGCGAGGGCGGTGCGTCCGGTCCTGCCGTAACGGCCGGCGAGCAGCAGCCGGGGTGTCCCGCCCGTGCGTCCCGCGTGACCGCGGGATTCCTGGACCGCTTCTCGCAGCAGCCGCTCGGCGGCCTCCTCGGCGGCCGGGCCGGTGGCGGACTCCAGCCGTACGGAGGCCAACCGCGCCTTGAACAGAGGCACTTGGGTGGCCATTCCGATACGCGCGCAGCCCTCCATGGCCCGCTGGAAGTCCGCCGCCGCCTCCTCGTAGCGGCCCCGCCGTTCGTACGACTCGCCCCGGGCGGACAGGGATTCGGCGAGGATCACCACGTCACCGGCCTTTTCGAGCAGCGCCACCGCCTCGTCGGTGTCCCGTGCCGCCCGGTCCTCGTTGTCGGGTCCGGTGTCGAGCATTCTCCCCCGCAGCGTCAGCGCGAGGCCGAGGTCCCAGCCCCGGCCGGGCCGGGCGCGGCAGGCGGCCACCAGGGCGTCCAGCGCCTCGTGCATGCTCCGCCACTCGCCGACGAGCAGCCCGGCGAAGAACCACATGACGCCGGGTTGCCGGCAGACCTGGGGCAGGTCGTGGCGGTAGGCGGCCACGATCCGGGTCAGGTGTGCGCGGGTGTCGGCGCTTCCCCACACCAGGCCGCCGCCGTCACCGCCGCCGTCGCCCCCGTCCTCGGCCTCGTCCCCTCCCATTCCCGCGCCGCTCGCGAACCTGAGCAGCCGCACACCGCGCCGGGCCTCCCACACCTGCTCGTCCGACCAGGGCGGCGGAAGGTCGATGCACGGGTCGGCGAGCGGTACGGCGGGACGGACCGGCGCCTCGAAGGGGTCGGGTCCCAGCGCGGTGACGGCCGTGGACCAGTCGCGGGCGTCACGCTGATGACCGCGAAGCTGCCAGAACCAGCTCATGGAGAGCATGAGACACAGCGCGTCCTGTTCGCGCGCCCGTACGTCGTCGTGGTGGAGCGCCGTGCGCAGCGCGGCCCGTACGTTGTCGTGCTCCCGCTCGAACTGCGCGAGCCGGTAGGCCTGTTGAGGGCCGCGCAGCTCGGGTTCACCGACGCGTACCAGTTCGCGGTAGGCGCGCAGATGCCGTAGCTCGACGGCCACCCGCTCACCCGATTCGTCCAACCGCTCGGCCGCGTACTCGGCGACGGTCTCCAGGAGCCGGTAGCGCATCCCGTCCGGGCCGCCGGGCACGGCGACGAGAAGTGACTTGTCGACAAGGGAGGCGAGTGCTTCGAAGACCGGCACGCCGCCACCGGCGCAGACCTCCTCGGCCTCGCTCGGCGCGCAGCCGCCCACGAAGACGGAGAGCCTGCGCAGCACGGTCCGTTCGGTCCCGGTCAGCAGCTCCCACGACCAGTCCACGACGGCGCGCAGGGTCTGCTGTCTCGGGAGTACGGTCCGGCTGCCGCTGCCCGCGCCCAGCAGCCGGAAGCGGTCGTCCAACCGGTCGGCGAGCTGACGCGGGGTGAGCAGCCGCAGCCGGGCGGCGGCCAGTTCGACGGCGAGCGGCAGCCCGTCGAGTCTGCGGCAGATCTCCTCGCAGGCCGCCGCGTCGTCGTCCGTACGGAAACCGGGCCGGGCGGCGGCGCCGCGTTCGCCGAGCAGGCGCAGCGCCGCGGTCCGCGCCAGCGGGCCGACCCCGTACAGGAACTCGCCGCGCACACCCAGCGGTTCGCGGCTGGTGGCCAGGACGGTCACGTGGTGGCAGCGGGTGAGGACGGTCTCGGCCAGTTCGGCGGCGGCGCCGATCACCTGCTCGCAGTTGTCGAGCACGATCAACAGGCGTCGGGAGCCGCAGTGTTCGACGAGCCGGGTGAGCGGGTCGGGCGCGGCCCCCTTCGCGCCGCCGGGACCGCGCACCGCCGTCTCGCGGGCTCCGAGCGCGGTCAGTACGGCCTCGGCCACGGCGCCGGGCTCTCGTACGGAGGCGAGTTCCGCGACCCAGACACCGTCCGGCCAGTGACCGCTCGCGCTCGCCGCGCTCTCGGCGGTCTCGAAGGCCAGCCGGGTCTTGCCGGCGCCGCCGGGCCCGGTGAGTGTCATGAGGCGGTGGGCGCGCAACTCGACCGGGAGCATGTCCAGTTCGGACTCCCGGCCGACGAAGGAGGTGAGGCGGGCGAAGAGGTTGCCGGGGAGGGCGGCGGTCGGGGCGGCGGCCCGGTGGAGCCGGGCGTCGCTGTCGTCGTCCGACAGCAACTCCGCGTGCAGGGACCGCAGTTCCCGGCCCGGCCCGGTGCCGAGGCGGTCGGCCAGCAGGGCGCGTACCTCCTCGTACGCCTCAAGGGCTTCGGCCCGGCGCCCCGCCGAGCGCAGCGCCTCGATCCTGGTCGCCTGCAACGGCTCGTCCAGTGGAGCCTCGGCGGCCAGCGCGGCGAGCCCCGGCAGCGCGCGCTCGGGGCGGCCGAGCCGGACGTCGGCCGTCAGCCGGGTGCGGCGCGCCTCGGTGTGCCGTCGCCGCGCGCGTACGGCCAGGGGGTCGATGTCCCGGCCCGGCAGATCCGCGAGGGCCGGCCCGCGCCACAGCGCCAGCGCCTCGTCCAGCAGGGCGGCCGCACGGTCCCCGTCGCCACCGTCGAGCGCCGACGCCCCTTCGGCCGCGAGCCGTTCGAAGCGGAACAGGTCGATGTCGTCGGGCTCCGCCGTCAGCCGGTAGCCGCCGGGGACCGAATCGATCGCGCCGCCGCCCAGCGCCCTGCGCAGTCGCCCGATCAGGGCCTGGAGCGCGGCGGTCTCGTCGGCGGGCGGCTCGTGCGCCTCGTCCCACACCTGGGCGGCCAGCCGGTCGCCGGAGACCGTACGGCCACCGGCGGCGGCGAGCGCGGCGAGCAGCGCGCGCATCCTCGCGCCACTGATCGGCACCTCGGCGCCGTCCGGGCCGAAGGCCCTGGTCGTACCGAGTACGTCGTAGCGGTAGGTCACCACCCCATTGTCCCCGCCCGGTGAGCCCCCGGCGCCCGGCCCCCACCGGGCCGGACCGGCCCCCACCGGACCGGACCGGCTCGTGCGCCCGGCGCCCAGGCGGCCCGCCGGTCCTGTGGAGTGAAGCCCCGTTCCTTTCATTTCCTCGCATAACGTCCCCTTGCTCGGGCCGCTCCACCCTCGCCTTGTCATGCACCTGGACACTGCGGGGGCGCCGTGCTGTGATGCCAACTACTGCTCTTTCCAACGTTGTACAGGTCCGTACGGAGTCGTTGCGGGGACACGTACGGGCTCGTCGTACAGACCTCTGTCGATGCTCGTGGACGGGAGACCCGATGACGCTCGACCGACGACACTTCCTCGGCACCGGCGCCCTCGCGATCGGTGGTGCGGGCCTGCTGGGGCCACTGGCGCCGACGGCCGCGGCCGTACCCCCGGCGCGCGGCGGCTGGTACACGCCGAACGCCGCGCCGCTCGCCCCCACCGCCTTCCAGAAGCTGCCGCTGGGCAGCGTCACTCCACGCGGCTGGCTCACCGGCCAGCTGCGCCTGCTGCTCGACGGGCTGTTCGGCCGGTACGCCGAGGTCTCGCACTTCCTGCGGTTCGACGACTCCGGCTGGGTGCACCCGGAGAAGGCCGGCTGGGAGGAAGTGACCTACTGGCTGCGCGGTTACGTGGACCTGGCCGCCCTCACCGGCGACGAGACGGCCCTCGCCACCGCCCGCCGCTGGATCGACGCGATCCTCGCCACCCAGCGTCCCGACGGATTCTTCGGCCCCACCCGGCTCCGTACGGCGCTGAACGGCGGACCGGACTTCTGGCCGTATCTGCCGCTCCTTCAGGCGCTGCGCTCACACGAGGAGTTCACCGGGGACGAGCGCATCGTGCCGTTCGCGGTCCCGTTCCTGCGCTACATGAACGCGCAGGGGCCCGGCGCCTTCAACTCCAGCTGGGTGTCAAAGCGTTGGGGCGACGGTCTCGACATCGTCTTCTGGCTCTACAACCGCACCGGCGAGTCCTTCCTCCTCGACCTCGCCGACAAGATGCACACCCACGGCGCCAACTGGGTCGACAACTTCCCCGACCTGCACAACGTCAACATCGCGCAGGGCTTCCGCGAGCCCGCCCAGTACGCGCTGCGGTCCGGCTCGGCGGAGCTGACCCGTGCCACGTACCGGAGTTACGCCTCCGTCATGGGCGCGTACGGGCAGTTCCCCGGCGGCGGTTTCGCCGGTGACGAGAACTCCCGACCCGGCTTCGGCGACCCCCGGCAGGGCTTCGAGACCTGCGGCACGGTCGAGTTCATGGCCAGCCACGAACTGCTGACCCGGATCACCGGCGACCCGGTGTGGGCCGACCGGTGCGAGGAGCTGGCCTTCAACCTGCTGCCGGCCGCCACCGACCCGCGGGGCAGGGGTATTCACTACATCACCAGCGCGAACAGCGTCGAACTCGACAACACCGCCAAGAACCAGGGCCAGTTCCAGAACGGCTTCGCCATGCAGGCGTACAAGCCGGGCATCGTCCCCTACCGCTGCTGCCCGCACAACTACGGCATGGGCTGGCCCTACTTCACCGAGGAACTGTGGCTGGCCACCCCCGACCGGGGGCTCGCGGCGGCGATGTACGCGCCGAGCCGGGTGCGCGCGAAGGTCGCCGACGGCACGGAGGTCACCGTCACGCAGGACACCGACTATCCGTTCAAGGAGACCGTCACCCTCACCGTCAACACCCCCCGGCGTATCACCTTCCCGCTCTACCTGCGGGTGCCCGGCTGGTGCGCGGACCCCCAACTCACCGTCGCCGGACGGCGCGTGGCCGTGTCCGGCGGGCCGCGGTTCGTCAAGGTCGAGCGCGAGTGGCGAGACGGCGAGCGGGTGACCCTGCGGCTGCCGCAACTGACCACGGTGCGGACGTGGGGCGACAACCACGATTCCGTCAGCGTTGACCACGGGCCGCTCACGTACTCGCTCAAGATCGGCGAGCGGTACGAACGGTACGCGGGCACCGAGGACTTCCCCGAACTGTCGGTGCACCCCACCACCCCGTGGAACGTCGGCCTCGCGCCCGACCCGCTGCGCGGACTGCGGTTCACGGCGGACAGCGGACCGCTCGCCGCGAATCCCTTCACCCATGAAGGGTCGCCCGTACGGATCACCACGTCGGCGCGCCGCATCGAGGAGTGGGTGGCCGACGACCAGCGCGTCGTCGCTCCCCTCCAGGACAGCCCGGCCCGCAGCACGGCGCCGCCCGAGCCGGTGACGCTCATCCCGATGGGCGCGGCCCGGCTGCGGATCACCGCCTTCCCGACCGCGTCGCCCGGCGGGCGGGCCTGGACGGCGGAGCCGCCGTACCGCCGCGTACGGAACAAGCACAGCGGCAAGGTGCTCGGTGTCGACGGGATGTCCCTGGACGCGGGCGGGCGGGTCGTGCAGTTCGACAACACGGGGACGGCGGACCACGCCTGGCAGTTGGCCCCGGCGGGCGGCGGCTGGTTCCTGATCCGCAACGGCAACAGCGGGAAGATCATCGGGGCCGAGGGCAGGTCGACGGCGAACAGCGCGCGCGTCGTCCAGTTCGAGGACGACGGGAGCGGCGACCACCTCTGGCAGCTGGTCGACCGGGGCGAGGGCTGGTCGCTGATCCTCAACCGGCACAGCGGGAAGGTGCTGGGCGTCGACGGGATGTCGACGACGAACAGCGCGCAGGTGGTGCAGTTCGAGGACAACGGCACGGACGACCACCTCTGGCAGCTGGTCTGAGCCACGATTCCGCCGTCCCGAGTGACCGCCGCCGGCCCGGCCCGGCGGCGGTCACTTGTTGGACACAGCCGAACCCGTGACGGTCCGTCCGTTCACAACTCTTGACGTGTACGGAACAGCGGAGCAGCATCAGCGGTGCACTCAGAGAGCGCTCTCTGGCGTATTCGCGGAGGGCTCCGCGAGTGTTCCCCCCACCGTTCACGACTCAGGAGAGATGCCCGTGCACGCTCCCCCCATCGGCTCTCCGGCGTTCCGCGGCGCCTCACCGCCGTCCCGCCGCGGACTGGCGGCGACGCTCGCCGCCACCCTGGCCGCGACCCTGCTGGCCTTCGTCCCGAGCAGTCCCGCGCACGCCGACCCGATCGAGGGCGGCGGCGATCTCGGCCCCAACGTGATCGTGTTCGACCCTTCGACGCCCAATATCCAGGGCAAGCTCGACGAGGTCTTCAAGCAGCAGGAGTCGGCCCAGTTCGGCACCGGCCGCTACCAGTTCCTGTTCAAACCGGGGACCTACAACGGGCTCAACGCCCAACTCGGCTTCTAC
Organism: Streptomyces panacea; assembly: GCF_040560175.1. Taxonomy (NCBI): domain Bacteria; kingdom Bacillati; phylum Actinomycetota; class Actinomycetes; order Kitasatosporales; family Streptomycetaceae; genus Streptomyces; species Streptomyces panacea. Next base: position 17,749 of record NZ_JARJHW010000087.1, on the reverse strand, counting down.
ACCTCGGTGTCGGGCCTCGGTCTCTCGCCCGACGACGTGAACATCAACGGCGACGTGACCGTGGACGCCGGCTGGTTCAACGGCAACGCGACTCAGAACTTCTGGCGTTCGGCCGAGAACCTGTCGCTCAACCCGGTGAACGGGACGAATCGTTGGGCCGTCTCACAGGCCGCGCCGTTCCGCCGTATGCACGTCAAGGGCGGGCTGAACCTGGCTCCCGACGGTTACGGCTGGGCCAGCGGCGGCTACATCGCCGACAGCAAGATCGACGGCACCGTGGGGCCCTACTCCCAGCAGCAGTGGTACACCCGCGACAGCTCGGTCGGCGGCTGGCAGAACGCCGTGTGGAACATGACGTTCTCCGGTGTGGAGGGCGCGCCCGCGCAGTCCTTCCCGGACCCGCCGTACACCACGCTGGAGACCACCCCCACCTCCCGTGAGAAGCCCTTCCTCCATCTCGACGGCGACACCTACAAGGTGTTCGTCCCCGAGAAGCGCACGAACGCGCGCGGGGTGACCTGGGACAGCGGCGCGCCGGCGGGCTCGTCGATCGACCTGAACCAGTTCTACGTGGTCAAGCCGGGCGCGACGGCGCAGACCATCAACGCCGCGCTCGACCAGGGTCTCAACCTGCTGTTCACGCCCGGTGTATACCACGTGGACGAGACGATCAACGTGAAGCGGGCCGACACCGTCGTCCTGGGTCTCGGACTCGCCACGGTCATCCCGGACAACGGGGTGACGGCGATGAAGGTCGCCGACGTGGACGGGGTGAAGCTGGCCGGCTTCCTGATCGACGCCGGCCCGGTCAACTCCGAGACGCTGCTGGAGGTCGGGCCCGAGGGATCGTCGGCCGACCACTCCGCCAACCCGACCACGGTCCAGGACGTCTTCATCCGCATCGGCGGAGCCGGTCCCGGCAAGGCGACCACCAGCATGGTCATCAACAGCGACGACACCATCGTCGACCACACCTGGGTGTGGCGGGCGGACCACGGTGAAGGGGTCGGCTGGGAGACCAACAGGGCCGACTTCGGTGTACGGGTGAACGGCGACGACGTCCTGGCCACCGGCCTGTTCGTCGAACACTTCAACAAATACGACGTCGAGTGGTACGGCGAACGCGGCCGGACGATCTTCTTCCAGAACGAGAAGGCGTACGACGCGCCCGACCAGGCGGCCATCCAGAACGGCGACACCAAGGGCTACGCCGCCTACAGGGTCGACGACTCGGTCGAACAGCACGAGGGCTGGGGGATGGGCAGTTACTGCTACTACAACGTCGATCCCACGATCCAGCAGCACAACGGCTTCCAGGCACCGGTCAAACCGGGCGTGAAGTTCCACCATCTGCTGGTGGTCTCGCTCGGCGGGCAGGGCCAGTACGAGCGGGTGATCAACGACATCGGCGCACCGACGTCCGGGACGTCGACGATCCCCTCGGTCGTGGTCCAGTTCCCCTGACGCGGCACCCGTTCCGGGCGCCGTACCGGAACAGGTGACCGCAGGCAGGGCCCGGCCTCGTCATGAGGCCGGGCCCTGCCCTGCGCGGGTACCCACTCTGGTCTCTGCCGGGTCAGCGCCTGCCGCCACGCAGCTTGCCGAACAGGCGGCGGGCCTGCTCGCGCTTCCTCGGGTCCGACGAGGCCGCGCGCGCCTGACCGATCACGCGCTGCCCCTGCGGACTGCGGGTGAAGGCCTTGATGCGGTCGATGATTCCGGGCATGCCGTCTCCTGCGCTTCGATGACACCGACGGCCCCGCTGTAGGGCCTCGGACTACGTCTACCCGCCTAACGCGCCGAGACTCCCATTACGTTCCCATTGCCTCCCCTTTGCCTTCGAGCGCCTTCGAGCGGGCTGGCTGCCCCGCATGCGCTCCCCCGATGGCGGACCCGTACGACCCCGCACAGACTGACGTGATGTCAGGGAAGCGAAGCGCCGGGCTCCTCCTCTACCGGGTCACGGACACCGGCACCGACGTGCTCATCGGGCACATGGGCGGCCCGTACTGGGCGGGGCGCACGCGGGCCGCGTGGTCGATCCCCAAGGGTGAGTACGGCCCGGACGAGACGCCCGAGGACGCGGCCGGCCGGGAGTTCCAGGAGGAAGTGGGGCTCCCCGCGCCCGAGGGGCACCGGGAGCCGTTGGGCGATACCCGTCAGTCGGGCGGCAAGACCGTCACCGTATGGGCGATCGAGGCGGACTTCGATCCCGCCCTCGCCGTACCGGGCACGTTCACCATGGAGTGGCCGCGAGGGTCGGGAGTGGAACGGGAGTTCCCGGAGCTGGACCGGCTCGACTGGGTCCCGTTGGAGGACGCCGTGGAGCTGCTGGTGACGGGGCAGCGGATCTTTCTCGGCCGGCTGGCTCTGTACATAGAGAGCCGCGCGGCCGACGAGGGCCGTGAGCGCGACAAGGGCGCCTTCGAGAAGTAGCGCCCGCAGAGAGATCCCGCAGTCCGGAAAGGGAGACACCTCCGTGCACCACCGATCGCACATCTACGCCGCCGCCGTCGCGGTACTGCTCACCGCTTCGGCCCTGCCCGCCTCCGCGCATCCCGCCACGGCGCTCGACACGACGCATCTGCCGCCGCCTCCCGCGCCACGGGGCGGGGCGCCGGGACCACCGGCCGCCGCGGGGTCGTTCCGGCTCGACGGTCCGGTCACGGCGGACGCCCTGCGGGCGAAGGTCCAGGGCTGCGCACGCGTCTCGAAGGGCCTGTACCGGACCGACCAGGGCAAGCCCGCCGACATCCCCGTCTGCGGCAAGAAGGGCGCCGTGTTCTGGAAGGCCGACCTGGACATCGACTGCGACGGGCAGGTCACCGCCCGCTGCAACAAGCAAACCGACCCCTGGTTCCACGGGGACACGGCCTTCCACCAGTCCGACGGCAAGCCGCTGAACGCGGAGAAGCTGCCGTACATCGTGGTGCCCGCGCCGAGCGAGGTCTGGAACTACACCTCGTCCGGCATCCGGGGCGGGGGTGTCGCGGCGGTCTTGTACAAGGACCGGGTGGAGTACGCGGTGGTGGGCGACACCGGCCCGGTCGGGCTCGTCGGGGAGGCGTCGTACGCCGCCGCGCACTCGCTCGGGATCGACCCCGATCCGGCGCGCGGCGGAGTCCCCTCGGGGGTCACCTACCTCCTGTTCAAGAACTCCGAGGTCGCGCCGATCGAGAGCAGGTCCGCGGCGGTGATGCTGGGGGGCGAGCTGGCCAGGAAGTTCCTTCGGGAGAACTGACGAACGTCCTCGGTAAGGAGGCGAAGTCGGCGCCGTCTCCGTACCGAGGACGTGGTCGTGATCGTGATCCGTGATCGTGGTCCGTGATTCTGAGTTGTGATCGTGATCGTGGTCCGTGATCGGGGTGGTCGTGGTCTCGCGGGTCGTCGCCCTACACGATCCCCTCGGAGATCTCCGACTGCTCGCGGGCGCTGCCGTACGACTGCGGGGTGCTGTACGAGCCCCGCGCCGCGTACCACCAGGCCGTGGCCAGGGCCAGCACGACGGCCAGGGCGATCACGGCGTAGTTCATGGTGTCCGTGGTGACCGGGTTCTTCTGCGGCAGGCAGAAGATCACGGTGACGATCGCGACCCAGACGACGGCGATCCAGCCGATGGGCTTGCTCCAGCGGCCCAGCGACCAGGGGCCGGGCTGGAAGCGGTCACCGGCGCGCAGCTTGAGATAGATCGGGATCGCGTAGGCGGGCGTGATGCCGATGACGTTGATCGCCGTCACGGCGCCGTACGCGGTCGGCGAGTACAGCGACGGCACGGCGAGCACGCACGCGAAGCCGACCGACAGCCACACCGCCGGCACCGGGGTCTGCGTACGGCTGCTGACTCGCCGCCACAGGGCCGACCCGGGCAGGGCGTTGTCCCGGCTGAAGGCGAACACCATGCGGCTGGCGGCGGCCACCTCCGCGTTGCCGCAGAACAGCTGCGCCATGATCACGACAAGCAGAAGCGCGCTGGCGCCGTTGGTGCCCAGGACGTCGATGAAGATCTGCGCGGGCGGCACGGCCGCGCCGCTGGTGGCCGCGTAGTCCTGGATGGCGAAGGTCAGCCCGGCGAGGAGGGCGAAGCCGGCGATCCAGGAGACCCAGATGGCGCGCACGATGCCGCGCGCGGCGGAGACGGAGGCGTTGGACGTCTCCTCGGAGAGATGGGCCGACGCGTCGTAGCCGCAGAAGGTGTACTGGGCGAGCAGCAGACCGATCGCGGCGACATAGATCGGGTTCTCCCAGCCGGTCTCGTTGACGAACTGGGTGAAGACGAATTCGGGCGACTGGTGGTTCTTGGGGACGACCGCGAGGATGCCGACGATCAGGGCGACACCGCCGAGGTGCCACCAGACGCTGATCGAGTTGAGCACGCTGACCAGCCGGACGCCGAACAGGTTCATCGTCGCGTGCAGCAGCAGGATGCACATGAATATGATCATGGTCCAGCCGGGCGTGGGGTCGAATCCCCACTGGAGGTTCAGGAACGCGCCGGTGAACAGGGCCGCGCCGTAGTCGATTCCGGCGATCGCGCCCAGCAGCCCGAGCAGGTTCAACCAGCCGGTGTACCAGCCCCACTTGCGTCCGCCGAGCCGGTCGGCCATGTAGTAGAGAGCGCCGGATGTCGGATAGGCGCTGGTCACCTCCGCCAGCGCCATGCCTATGCAGAGCACGAAGATCCCGACACCCACCCAGCCCCACAGCATCACGGCGGGACCGCCGGTGATGAGGCCGAAGCCGTACAGGGTCATGCATCCCGACAGGATCGAGATCACCGAGAAGCTGATGGCGAAATTACCGAAACCGCCCATCCTGCGGGCGAGTACGGGCTGATAGCCGAGTTCCCTCAGCCGTTCTTCTTCATCCTGCTGCGGAACCGATTCCGACTTCGACCAGACCGGTGGGGAGACGGACATGGAAGTACCTCCGGGTACGGAGAGTTCAGGGAGAAAGGGGATGTGCGGTGGGGACCGGGCGTTGCCGGCGGGAGGGCCGGTGCCGGGAGAGCCGGGGTGCGGACGGACTCTAGGAATCCGGCTTCCGCCCGTCGGCGGCGGCGATGCAGCGGGCGCGGGCGCGGGCGAACACCTCCTCGACCTGGGTGGTGTCGTTCGGACTTCGGGCCCGGTAGGCCCACGGCAGGGGCGTGTAGTAGGGCCCCAGGGCCTCGAACACCCGTGCCGCCTCGGCCAGTTGGAGTGACCCCCACAGGGCGTGCGCCAGATAGTTGAGGTCCAGCAGCGATGCCTCGGCGGGCACGGACCGGTCGAACCAGATGCGCAGTGCCCGCAGCGCGTCCCTGGTGGCGTCCTCGGTGACCCAGTGCAGGTCCAGCGCCTTCTCGTTGCCGCCCTCCCTGCGGTACCGCTCGACCCGTACGAAGAGCGGCAGGGCCTGGAGCGCCGAGCCCTCGGGCGCGGACGAGGCCGCCCACTGAACGAAGTTGACCGCCTCGGACAACGAGCCGTCGGACCTGCGGGCGTACACGAACTGGAGCATCCGGTGGTACGCCTCGCGGTTGCCCGGATCGCGTTTGTCGGCCTCGGCGAGCAGGGCCCACGGGCCGGGGAAGAGCATCGGCCCCGGCGGCGCCAGCCGGTTCTCCTCCATCCGCTGCTTGCCGTCGAGTTGGGCGAGTGCGATCAGACAGACCCAGGGGACGGGGTCGGCCGGCACCAGCCGCGCGGTGTCACCGCACGCCTCCCACGCCTGCCGCCACAGGTCGGTCGTACGCGAATGGCCCTCGCGGTGCGCGCGCAGGGCGCGCTCCACCGTGACACGCGTCTGCATGACGACGGCCGCCGTGCTGTCCGGCTCCTCGGCCAGCCAGGTGTGCACGGTGTCCGAGCCGGCGGCGACGGCGGCGAGCACCTGCGTACGCTGGGTCCACAGGGTCCAGCCGCGCGTGTCGGCGAGCATGTCACGCATCGACAGCCAGCGGCCCGTCCGCAATTCCTGCACGGCCGCTCGGAGTTGACTGTCGTGGCCTGCTGGGTGATAGAGCGGACGAAAGCGATCGCTCACGGACCCTCCGCCCGATTCTCCCGCAACTCCGCCTCATTCCGGTGTAGTTCACATCCCGGCACCCGAGAATCACACTACTCAGTGACACTCCGCTGTTACTCGGCGATCAGTGTAGGGGGCATTGCGACGACCTTTGAACACTTTGCTGATCTTAGGCAACCCTGAGTGCATGTCGTGACCTTGACGTCGCAGGCAGGCTGCACCACCCTTTCGCTCAGTGATCGCACGATCACCGGTACTTCGAGCGAAAAATGTGACATGCCGCCTGTTCAGCACTCCCCCGGCAGCGTCGTGGACCCGGCGTCGCGGCCGGTGCTCGCCGTCGATCAGGGCACCTCGTCCACCAAGGCCCTGGTGATCTGCCCGGAGCGCGGGGTGATCGGCAGCGGGTCGGCTCCGGCGCCTCCCCGCTACGGCTCCGGCGGCCTGGTCGAGGCCGACCCCGCCCTGCTGCTCTCCTCGGTCGTCGACGCGGGGCGCCGAGCGCTCGCCGACGCCGGTGAACCCGTCGCGGCGGTCGGGCTGGCGAATCAGGGTGAGACCGTCCTGGCCTGGGACCCGGACACCGGCGCGCCGCTCACCGACGCCGTCGTGTGGCAGGACCGGCGCGCCGCGTCCGTCTGTGCCGAACTCGCCCCGCACGCGGAGATGTTGAGAGAGCTGACGGGCCTGCCGCTGGAGCCGTACTTCGCCGCGCCGAAAATGGCGTGGATCCGCCGGAATCTGACCCGCGAAGGCGTCGTCACGACCTCCGACTCCTGGCTCGTGCATCAGCTGACCGGCGCGTTCGTCACCGACGCGGCGACGGCCGGGCGCACCCAGCTGCTCGACCTCGACACCGCCGAATGGTCCCCCGCCGCGCTCGACGTCTTCGGGATGAGCGACGAGCGGCTGCCTCACGTGGTCGACGCGGCAGGGCAGTTCGGCGTCACGACGGCGTTCGGCGACCCGATCCCGCTGACGGGGCTGCTCGTCGACCAGCAGGCCGCGCTGCTCGCCCAGAACGTGACCGGGCCGGGGACGGCCAAGTGCACTTATGGCACAGGGGCGTTCCTCCTCGCCCAGACCGGCGCGCGACCGCTGCGCAGCACAGCCGGACTGGTCGGCTGTGTGGCCTGGCGGCTCGGCGGCCGTACCAGCTACTGCCTCGACGGGCAGGTCTACACGGCGGCGTCGGCCGTGCGCTGGCTGAGCGATCTCGGTGTGATCTCCGGCGCCGAGGACCTCGACCGGGTGGGCTCGTCCGTCGCCGACAGCGGGGGCGTCACCTTCGTCCCGTCGCTCGCCGGACTCGCCGCGCCGTGGTGGCGCGGGGACGCGAAGGGGTCGATGACCGGGCTCAGCCTGGAGACCGGCCCCGGCCATCTGGTGCGGGCGCTGTGCGAGGGCATCGCCGCGCAGGTCGTCGGGCTGGCGGACGCGGTCGCCGAGGACATCGGCACACCCCTGGAGTCGCTGCGTGTCGACGGCGGGCTGACCCGATCGGACCTGCTGATGCAGACGCAGGCCGATCTGCTCCAACTGCCCGTGGAGATCTCCCCGTTGCCCGACGCCACCGCGCTGGGGGTGGGCGCCGTCGCCCGACTCGGGCTCGACCCCGGCATGACGGTGGAGCGGGCCGCGCCCCGGTGGCGGCCCGAGAAGGTCTTCGAGCCGAGGATCGGGGCGGCCGAGGCCGCCGAGCGGCTGGGCGTCTTCCGTACGGAGGTGGACGCGCTCGTCGGCGGCATGCCACACGCGGGACGGAACGGCGCGGCATGAGCGTCACCGTTTCGGGGCCGCTGCCGGACGAGGTGTACGACGTGGTGGTCGTCGGCGCCGGGGTCGTCGGCGCGGCGATCGCCCGCGAGCTGGCCCGGTACCCGCTGCGTACCGCCCTGGTCGAGGCGTCCGCCGACGTCGGCGACGGTACGTCGAAGGCGAACACGGCCATCCTGCACACCGGTTTCGACGCCGTGCCGGGCTCGCTCGAAGCCCGGCTCGTACGCGAGGGACGCGCCCGGCTCGCCGCGTACGCCGAGGAGTGCGGCATCCCGGTCGAGCCGGTCGGCGCCCTGCTCGTCGCCTGGGACGAGGAGCAGCTCGCCGCTCTCCCGGCGCTCGCCCGGAAGGCCGCGCGCAACGCATACCGGCGCACCCGGACGGTGGGCGCCGACGAGCTCCGCCGACGCGAGCCGCATCTGGGACCTGGGGCACTGGGCGCGCTCGAAGTTCCTGACGAGAGCGTCATCTGCCCATGGACGACGACGCTCGCCTACGCGACCCAGGCGGTACGGAGCGGGGTCGACCTGCATCTCAACTGCCGGGTGCGCGAGGTGGCCGTGGGCTCCGCGGACGCGCCGCACCTGCTCGCCACCGGGCGCGGGCCGCTGCGCACCCGGTGGCTGGTCAACGCGGCGGGCCTGTACGCCGACGCGTTCGACCGGCTGCTCGGCCACAGGGATTTCTCGGTGACGCCCCGGCGCGGGCAGCTCATCGTCTTCGACAAGCTCGCGCGCGTGTTGGTCGGTCACATCCTGCTGCCGGTGCCCACGGCGCTCGGCAAAGGGGTTCTGGTGTCGCCGACCGTGTACGGCAATGTGCTGCTCGGCCCGACCGCCGAGGACCTGGACGACAAGCGGGCGACCGGTTCGACGGCCGAGGGGCTGGCGTTCCTCCGTGAGAAGGGCCGACGGATCGTGCCGGACCTCCTCGACGAGGAGGTCACCGCCGTGTACGCGGGGCTGCGCGCGGCCACCGAGCGCGACGACTACGCGATCCGCTCGCATCCCGAGCGGCGTTACGTCGCGGTGGGCGGGATCCGGTCGACCGGGCTGACCGCGTCGATGGCGATCGGCGCCCATGTCGTGGAGCTGCTGACGGAGGCCGGTGCCGAGACCGGGGCGGCGACCGACCTCGTACCGGTGACGATGCCGAACCTCGGTGAGGCCCACCCCCGTCCGTACCAACGCGCCGACCTGATCGCGGCCGATCCCGAGTACGGGGCGCTCGTGTGCCACTGCGAGCGGGTCTCGCGGGGCGAGATCCGTGATGCGTTCGCCGCGGGCATCCCGCCGTCCTCGCCCGAGGGGCTGCGCCGGCGCACCCGGGCGCTGGGCGGCCGGTGCCAGGGGTTCTACTGCGGGGCCGAGGTACGCGCCCTTTTCGACACCTCGGGCGCCGACGCGTCGGCGCCCGGCACGGAGGCCGCACGGTGAACAGCGAACAACCGACACCCGCACCCGCACCCGCACCCGCGGACGGACGGCGGGAGCGCGCCGTCGACGTCCTCGTGATCGGCGCGGGCCCGGCCGGTCTGGCGCTGGCGTCGCGGCTGGCGGGCGACGGCACATTCGGCGTCGAGGTCGTCGACCGTGAGGCCGAGCCGGGCGGTGCCCCGCGGCACTGCTTCCACTCCGGATTCGGGCTGCGGGATCTTCGGCGGCCGATGACGGGCCCGGCATACGCGCGCCACTGGGCGGACGCGGCCGTCCATGCCGGAGCGGCCCTGCGTACGGGCGTCACGGTCACCGGATGGAGCGACGGCCCACCGACGGATTCGCTCACCGTCGACGTCACGAGCCCGGCCGGCTTGGAGCGGATCACCGCGCGCGCCGTCGTCCTGGCGACCGGTGCGCGGGAACGCCCCCGCAGCGCGCGGCTGGTGCCGGGGACCCGGCCCGCCGGGGTATTCACGACGGGTGAACTTCAGCGGACGGTGCGTCTTCACCACCGGCCCGTCGGGCGGCGCGCCGTCGTCGTGGGCGCCGAGTCCGTCAGCTACTCCGCCGTGCGGACACTGCGGGAGGCCGGTGTCGAGGTGGTGGCCATGGTCACCGAGTTGCCGTACCACCAGGTCTCCCCCGTCACGGCGCTCGACGCCCGGCTCCGGCTCGGCGTCCCGCTGCTCGTGGGGACGCGGGTGTGCGAACTGCTCGGCCGGGGGCGGCTGTCGGGGGTGGCACTGCGGCGGGCGGACGGCCGGAGCACGACCGTCGCCTGCGACACGGTGGTGTTCACCGGCGACTGGATCCCCGACCATGAGCTGGCCCGCCGGGGCGGCATCACGCTCGACCGCGCCACCCGGGGCCCGGCCGTCGACGGCTCGTTCCGCACGGACCGGGCGGGGGTCTTCGCCGTCGGCAATCTGCTGCGCGGGATCGAGCCCGCGAGCACCGCCGCGCGGGAGGGTCTGCTGGCCGCAGGGCCCGTGCTGCGCGATCTGACGGACGGCCCCCGACCGGCGGCCCGGCGGGTGCCGGTCGAGGTCGGGGCGCCTCTGCTGTGGATCGCGCCCAACCGGATCGATGCCGCGGAGCCGCGTGTCGCGACGGGCGGCTTCACCCTCCGTACGGAGAGCGGGCTCGGCCCGTGGTCGTCGCTGGTCGTCAGCCGGGGAGGGCGGGTGCTGCACCGGCAGCGGCTCGTACGGGGCGCGGTGCCGAACCGGACGGTGCGCCTGTCCGCCGCCTGGACCGAGAAAGCGGCGTGGGCAGGGGCGGACGACGAGCCCGTACGAATCTCCGTGGAGCGCTGAGCCGCCCGGAACTGAGCCGCCCGGAAAAAAGGGCGGCCCCACCGGCAGGGGGGGAGGCCGGTGGGGCCGGTGGAACTCTGCGGCGGGGGAGCCGCAGGCTCGGGTCGAAGGGCATGTGCCCGTTGGTCCGCGAAATACTCCCTACGACCCTTCTTCTTTCGCTATTCCTTCTTCCCCTGGGGCACGAACATCTTGATGTCGGTCAGGCTCGCGCTGCCCTCGTACACATTCGTGTACAGGTCTCCGATGACGAAGGAGTCCGGATAGGCGGATCCGGCGGGCCACTGGTCCGGCCAGGTGGCGCTGCCGTTGTTGTCGTTCTGCACGAGGGTGTTGTTGTAACGCCCGTCGTACTCGCCCGGCTTGACGTTGTAATGCCAGATCGGCTTGTCGTCGACGACGAACGGCCGGTGGAAGCGGAGTGTCCGCTGTCCGGCGCGCGCGAAGTTGCCGCGGGCCTCCAGCGTGTAGCCGGTGGCGTCACGTTCGACGGCGAACGTGTAGTCCTGGTTCGGCATCAGCTCCGGCTGGAGCTCGGCGGCGGACGACAGCTGCTGCTCGGCCACCCCGTTCGAGCAACTGGTCATGAACCACTGCGAGTTGCCCGCGAGACCGCCCTTGCCGGGGGTCCAGTTGGGCAGTCCGCTGATCCACATGTTGACCGTGTTGAAGCTGCTGTCCTTGTAGTTGTAGTAGGTGTTGTTCGCGGAGTTGCAGACCCGGCCGCCGGTGCCCGTGCCGACCCGGTCGGGGTGCTGGGCGAAGGAGTCCATCAGGACCTTGCGGCGGTAGTGCCAGAAGTGGTTGTTGCGGGGCGCCGGGTCGGCGAAGTCCACGATCGACAGATAGTGGAAGCCGTTGTACCCGTACTTGCCGGCGCGGACGTCCTGCCACTCGCAGTACGGCGCCGACGCGTCACCCTCCCAGCCGGGGCTGTTCGAGCCCTCGCCCCACGGGTGCTGGGTCTTGCAGCCGTCCTTGCTGTAGCCGTTGACGCGGTTGTCGTAGTCGATGGTGCCGTTGCGCTTTCCGCCGAAGTCGAGCGTCTTGAGCTTGTACTCGATGCGGTACTGGTCCGGCAGGGCCTGCGTGGGACGGAAGATGGCACCGCCGGTGTGGTCCGGGACCTTGAGCTGGGCGACGGTCCTGCCGGCCGCCGTGCCGTTGGTGATGGACGGCGCTTTCTCTATCCGGCCGTCCTTGTTCCAGTCGCGCGCGGAGAGCGAGGCGGTGAGCCAGCCACCGTCACCGACCTTGAACTCCTTGCGGTAGGTGGCGAAGGAGTCGAAGGCGGTGTTCCACGCGGGCCCGTAGTCGTTGGCGTACCACTTGCCGTTGTCTTCCATGACGGTGTCGAACGGCTGGTTGTACGTCTCGCGGGTCCAGGGCGTGCCGGCGGGGTCGAGCCGCTTGGCGAAGTTCTCCGAGTGGAGCAGCCTCCAGGCCGGTGCCTTGGGCGACTTCGGGGGCTGGGCCGGCGTGCCGGGCCGGTCCGCCGCCGTGGCCGCGCCCGTCCCGTCGTCCGGGGCCGCGTTCGCGGATCCGAGCGAGAGGGGGACGACGAGGGCGCCGCAGAGCAGTGCCGTCAGGGCGTACGCGCGCTTCTTCCGTGGCAGTGACCGGGTGCTGCCGGTCCGTTCTTGAGGTGGGGGAACGGTGGGGATGCGGCTCATCAGAAGTTGCCCTTCGGGTCGTAGTACTTCTCCGCGTTCTCCTTGGTGACGCGCGGCGAGGGCACGACCGTGTCCTTCTCGGGCTTCTCGCCGTCGAGGATCTCCACGGTCCTGTCCAGGCCGAGACTGCCGATCACGTCGGCGTCGTTGAGGCCGGTGACCAGGTAGTTGGTCCCGTCGAGGATGGCTTTCAGTGCTTCGGCCTGGCCGTCGACGCCGGCCAGGACGATCTTGTCCGTGCGGTCGGCGTCCTTGACCGCGCGCTGGGCGCCCAGGCACATGGCGTCGTTCTCGCAGAAGACGGCGTCGATGTCGTCGTGGGCGGCGAGCAGGCTCTCCATGACGGTCAGTCCGCCGTCGGAGCTCCAGTTGCCGTAGTCGGGGGCCTCGACCAGTTCGATTCCCGACGCGCCTTCGAGGGCGCCCTTCACCCCGTCCGTACGGGCCTTGCCGATGCTGTTGTCGGCGGGTCCGCCCTTGATCAGGGCGACTTTTCCGCCGTCCGGCAGCCGCTCGACCAGGAATTCGCCGTTCTGCTTGCCGATCGCCTCGTTGTCGGGGCCGACCCAGCTCGCGTACTCGCCGGTCCGGAACTTCCGGTCGACCAGGACGGCCGGTTTGCCCGCCGCCTTGAGGGAGTTGAGGACGGCGGGCGCGGACTCCAGCGGCCCGCCGGAGATGATGACGGCGTCGACGTCCTTGCTGAGCAGGTCCTCCACGTTGGAGGCGAGCTTGGCGGCGTCGCCGCCCGCGTCCGTACTGAGGATCTTGACGTCCTTCTTCTCGGCCTGGGCCTTGATGGCCTTGTCCATGCCGTTGAAGTAGGGGCCGCCGAGCGTGAAGTTGGCGACGCCGACGGTGTAGGAGCCGTCGCCCTTCTCACCCCCGCTCCCGGAGTCGGAGGAGCAGCCGGTGAGAGCCGCGGTGAGAACTCCGGCCACCAGCACACCGGTTGCTCGTTTCGTGATCATGATGGAGTTGCCTTTCCGGGATGCGGATCGTTCACGGCGGCGTTGCGGAAGCGTCCGGTGCGCTGGACGAGGATGACGGCGACGATGATCAGGCCCTTGAGCACTTGCTGCCAGAAGCTCTGTACGTCGTAGAGGTTGAGCAGGTTGTTGATCAGTGCGAGTACGAGGACTCCGGCAAAGGTGGCCCGTACGGAGCCCTTGCCGCCGGCCAGGCTGGCTCCGCCGATGACGCAGGCGGCGATCGCGTCGAGTTCGAACGCGGTGCCGACGCTGGGCTGCGCGATGCCGACCCGGCTGGCGAGGATGACGCCCGCGAGTCCGGCGCAGGCGCCGGAGATCGTGTAGGCGAGGACGATATGGCGCCGTACGCCGATGCCCGCGAGCCGTACGGTCTCCGCGCTGCCGCCGATCGCGACCAGGGAGCGCCCGGCCGGGGTGCGGCTGAGGAAGACGCCGCCGACCAGGAAGACCCCCAGCATGATGAGGGTGGAGACGGGCAGCGGTCCGATCACCGCGGAGCCCAGCTCGAAGAAGCCGGGCTTCTCGGGCGCGACGGGTGTCTCCGAGTAGACGAAGGCGAGTCCTCTGATGGTGGTGAGCGCGGCCAACGTCACGACGAACGGCGCGAGTTGGAAGCGCGCCACCAGCGCTCCGTTGACGAGTCCGAAGCCGATGCCGGACGCGACGCCGACGGCCATGGCGACCGGGACGGGCAGTCCGGAGGAGAGCCCCGCGGCAACGATGCCGGAGAAGGCCACGACCGAGCCGACGGAGAGGTCGATGCCGCCGGTGAGGATCACGGCGAGCATCCCGTAGGCGAGCAGGCCGGTGGTGACCATCTGCTTGAGCAGGTTGGTGATGTTGCCCTCGGTCAGGAAGGCCTCGGTGGTGGAGCCCGCCACCACGACGAAGACCACGAGGAGGGCGACGATCCCGGTCTCCACGGTGATGTCGTGGCCGGCGACGGTGAGCCGGGGCAACCGGACCCCCCGTCGCGGCGGCGGTCCTGGTTCGCCGGGCCCGGTGGTCCTGGTGAGCTGTTCGGTCATGCCGCGTGTCCGATCGCGTGGGCGAGGACCGTGTCCTCGGTCGTACCGTCCGAAGGGAGTTCCGCGGCGATCCGCCCCTCACGCATCACCAGCACCCGGTCGGTGGCGCCGAGCACCTCCGTGAGGTCGGAGGAGATCAGCAGGATGGCCATGCCGTCGCGGGCGAGTTCGTCGAGCATCCGGTAGATCTCGGCGCGGGTGGCCATGTCGACACCGCGGGTGGGCTCGTCGAGCAGCAGCACCCGCGGCCCGGTGAGGAGCCACTTGGCGAGGACGGCCTTCTGCTGGTTGCCGCCGCTCAGGGTGCGTACGGGCAGCTTGGCCGAGTGCGCGGGCCGGATGTCGAGACGGTCGACCATGGAGACGACGTCGCGCCGGCGTCTCGCGGAGTCGAGCAGCGGGCCGCGCGTGGTGGTGCGCAGGGTGGTGAGGCCGATGTTCTCGGCGGTGCTGAGGCCGAGTACGAGTCCGGTGCGCTTGCGGTCCTCGGTGACGAGCGCGAGGCCGGCGGCGATGGCCTCGCGCGGGCCGCGGAACCGTACGGTGTCGCGGCCCGGCACGCGGATGGTGCCGGTCCTCGCGGGTTCGGCGCCGAAGACGCAGCGCGCGAGTTCGCTGCGGCCGGCGCCGACGAGCCCGAAGAGGCCGGTGATCTCGCCCGCGCGCAGGGAGAAGGAGATGTCGCCGAACTCCCCGGTGCGGCCGAGCCCGGAGACGTCGAGCAGTGTGTCGCCCCCGGCGGGGCGGCGGGCCGGGTAGAGCTGTCCGGCGGGGCGGCCCGCCATCAGGCGGATGAGTTCGTTCTCGTCGGTGCGGTCGGGGGTGGTCTCGGCGACGACCCGGCCGTCCTTGACGACGACGATGGTGGTGGCCAGTTCGGTGACCTCGGCGAGCCGGTGCGAGACGTAGATGATCAGGACGCCGCGCTCCTGGAGCCGGCGGATCAGCGCGAACAGCGCTTCCAGGTCGCTGCCGGCGAGGACGGCCGACGGCTCGTCGAGGACCAGGACCCTGGGCTCGCCGCCCTCGCTGACGAGGGCCTTGGCTATCTCGACCATCTGCTGTCTGGCGACCGTGAGGCGGCCTGCCCTGACGCGCGGGTCGATGGCTCCGTAGCCGATACCGTCCAGCAGGGCGCGGGCCCGACGGTGCGCGGCCTTCCAGTCGATGAGACCGCCGAGGCGCCGAGGGAAGTGGCCCATGAGGAGGTTCTCGGTGACGGACAGCTCGGGCACCAGGGTCAGCTCCTGGTGGACGGTGCGGATGCCGTGCGTGTGGGCGTCGTGCGGGGACCGTAACTCGACCGTTTCGCCGTCGAGTCGCAGCTCTCCGGCGCTCATCCGTTCCGCGCCCGCGAGGATCTTGATGAGTGTGGACTTGCCCGCCCCGTTGGCACCGACCACGGCGAGCACCTCACCGGCCCGGCCGGTGAGGTCCACCCCGTGCAGCACTCGTGTGGAGCCGTACGACTTGTGCACTCCGTGTATCCGCAGGACCGGCCGGGTCGGTGTGCTCACCCGAAGGCCTCCATCACGATGATCGTCTTCTGCCGGGTGAACTCCAGGGCCGTGTCGTGCAGGCCCTCGGCCGAGCCGCCGGTGTCCTTCGGGCCGCCGAAGGGCAGATTCTCGGCGCGCAGCGCGGTCGACCCGTTGATGACGACGCCGCCGACCTCCAGGCGTCCGGCGAGGGTGAAGGCGCGCTGGATGTCGCGGGTGAAGACGGCCGCCTGGAGACCGTACGGGGACGAGTTGGCCATCCGTACGGCGTCGAGCGGGTCGGCGAAGCGGGCGACGGGTGCGACGGGTCCGAAGATCTCGTCGGCGAACGCGGGGCTGTCCTCGGGGACCCCGACGAGGACGGCGGGGTCGTAGAAGGCGCCCCGGCGCGCACCGCCGGCCGCCTTGCGCGCGCCGTCCGCGACGAGCGCGGCGACCGCCGATTCGACCCGCTCGGCGGCCTCCGCACTGATCAATGGTCCGACATCGTTGCCATCGACCAATTGGTCCCCGACGCTGAGTTCGGCCGCGCCCGCCAGGAGCGCGTCGACGAAACTGTCGTGCACACCGTCCTGGACGTAGACGCGCTTGACGGCGCAGCAGATCTGACCGTTGCCGCGGGCGAGCCGGCCGAGGACCACGGCTTCGGCCGCCGCCTCGATGTCGGCGTCGTCGCAGACGATCAGGGCGTCGTTGCCGCCGAGTTCCAGGTGGACCTTCTTCAGGGTGTCGGCGGCGCGGCGGGCGATCTCGCGGCCCGCGGTGGTGCTGCCGGTGAGGCTGACGGCCGCGACGCCGGGGCGCGAGGCGAGTTCCCGCGAGATGTGCACGCCGCCGGTGAGCAGCTGGTGGGCGCCTTCGGGCGCTCCCGCCCGCTCGACGAGTTCGCCGATCCGCAGCACGGCGAGCGGACAGCGCGCGGGCGGGTGGACGAGGACGGCGTTGCCGGCGGCGAGGGCCGCTGCCGCCTTGTGGGCGTACAGCTCGACCGGGTAGTTGAAGGGCACCAGCGCGGCGACCGGGCCGAGGGGCTCGCGGACGGTGACGGCGAGGTGTCTCTCCAGGCCGGGGACCGCGTCGAGCGGGATCTGCCGGCCGAAGAGGCGGGTGGCCTCGCCGGCGAAGCCGCGGAAGATCCGGACGGCCGCGCGGACCTCTTCGGTCGTCTGGAAGAGGGGCTTGCCGTTCTCGGCGGCGAGCAGCCGGGCCAGGTCGTCGGTCTCGGCCTCGATCAGATCGGCGACGGTCAGGAGCAGTCGGGCGCGTGCGTGCGCGGGCAGTGCGGCCATCGCCCGCTGGCCGTGCGCGGCGGCGGCGAGGGCGGCGGTGACGCGCTCCGGGCCTAAGTCCTCGATCTCGCCCAGCAGTTCGCCGGTTCCTGGATTACGTACGGGCAGCGGTGCGGTTCGGGTGGGCATGCGTCGCTACTCCCTGGTACGGGGCTCGGCACAGAGTCGTGTTCGGCTCTTCGAACAATTGCAGGCGATGCTGACGCACGCTCAGCAATTCGTCAACACATCGAACAAAATGAGAAAGCGCTTCCCCGAGCAGCCCCGGAGCCGACCGCGCGGGCGCGCGAACAGTCCGGGTTACCCCGTCCGATGAACGGCGGATGAGCGGGCCCCGCACGCCGCGAGAGAGGTCGGCGAACGTTTGCGGTTGCGAGTGATCCCTGTGCGGTGATCGGCGTCAGGCGTTGCGGCCTCGTTCATACGCGGGCCACGCCGGGTGCCCAGCATCGGAAGGGAGCCGGGACCTCACCCCGGCGTCCTTGCCTTCGCGACGTACGCACTCGGGGAGAGCGCATCATGTCACGCATCCGCTCCGCGGCCACCGCCGTCGACCGCCGTTCCTTCCTCGCCGCCGCCGGAGCCGTGGGCCTGTCCGCCGGTATCGGCGTGGCGGTCGGTTCGAGTGGTGGCCCGGGCAGCGCCTCGGCCGCCCCCGCGCCCACGGCGCCCGGCACCCCGGCCGCCGCCGGACCCACCCCCACAGCCACCCCTGTCCCTTATACACA
>NZ_JARJHW010000086.1:0-29456 GCF_040560175.1 Streptomyces panacea | reverse complement strand
CAACAGGTCCATCCCGTCCGGCGGCCTCCCCATCCCCGAGCCCACGAAGGTGATCACCCTGGAAAACGTGTCCTTCAGCTATCCGGACCGGGAAACACCCGCGCTCACCGAACTGTCCCTCACGATCCCGATGGGCTCGGTGGTCGCCCTGGTCGGTGAGAACGGTTCCGGGAAGAGCACGCTCGTGAAACTCCTCGCCGGGCTGCACCTCCCCGCCGGCGGGCGGTTGGCATGGGACGGCGTGGACGTCACCGAGGCGGACCGCGAGCAGATCTTCGACCGGGTGTCGCTGCTCACCCAGGACTTCGAGCGCTGGCCGGTGACCGCCGGGGCGAACATCGAGATCGGCCGGCCCGACGCCGCCGACGGCGACATGGCCGCGGCGGCGCGGTACTCGGGGGCGGACCGGATCGCCGAGGGCCTGCCGAAGGGTTTCCACACCCTGCTGGCCCGCGTGTTCCGTGGGGCGTCCGAGCTGTCCGGCGGGCAGTGGCAGAAGTTCGGCCTGGCCCGTGCCCACTACCGGGACGCCCAGGTGATCGTGGTGGACGAGCCCACGTCGGCCCTCGATCCGGGCTCGGAGATCGCGGCCTTCGACCGGATCCGGGGGCTGGCCGACGAGCGGAGGGCCGTCGTGCTCGTCACGCACCGCATGTCCGGGGTGCGGTACGCGGACCTCATCTACGTACTGCACGAGGGCCGGCTGGTCGAACAGGGGGACCACGAGAATCTGTTGGCAGCCGGAGGCCGATACGCCTCGATGTTCCGCATGCAGGCGGAGCAGTACGGCCACGGGGCGGACGCCGGAACCGGCGTGCCGCACCAGGGCGGATCCGCCACGCAACCGTCCTGACCCGGCGGTTCGTCCCTGGGCGCCGCCCACCCGGTGCCCGGGGACGATCCGGCCGTCACACGGAGGCGGCGCGCCGGCGCCCGTCATCGCCTTACGCGGCGCCCCGCAGCACATCCCTACGGATGCGCGCGCAGGAGTCGTTGATCAGCCGGGAGACGTGCATCTGCGAGATGCCGAGGTCCTCGGCGATGCTGCTCTGTGTCATCCCGCGGAAGAACCTCAGATAGAGGATCTTCTTCTCCCGGTCGGGAAGCCGGCGCAGCCGCGGCTTGACCGACTCACGGTCGATCACCGCGTCCAGCGCCTCGTCCCAGGCGCCGAGGGAGTCACCGAGCGTGGGACCCTCCTCCGCGGCGGACAGGCTCGCGTCGAGCGACAGCACGCGGAAGCAGTCCATCGCCTCGACACCCATGACCACTTCGTCCTCGGTCATCCCCGTGTGGAAGGCGATCTCCTCGACCGTCGGTGCCATGATCCCGTGCCACTGGGCCAGTTCGTCGCGGGCATCGCGCACCCGGCCCCGCAACTCCTGCACCCGCCGGGGCACATGGACGGACCAGAGCCGGTCCCTGAAGTGCCGCTTGAGCTCCCCGGTGATCGTGGGCACGGCGAAGCTCTCGAACGCGGTGCCGCGATCCGGGTCGTACCGTTCCACGGCCTTCACCAGCCCGATGGCCGCGACCTGCCGCAGATCCTCCAGCGCTTCGCCCCGGTGCCGGAATCTGCCTGCCAGCCGGTCGGCCATCGGAAGCCAGGCGCAGACGATCTCCCCGCGCGTCCGGGCCTTCTCGGGGCCGTCCGGCAGTCCGGCGGCCCGCTCGAAAGCCTCGGAGGTGTCGGGCACGTCCTCGTGCCTCACCCGGTAGGCCATCACCCGAGGGGTCATGATGCTCGTCAGCTCCTCGCTCGACGCGGCCGTCGTCACCGGGGGAGCACGGGGCCGGCCGCCGGGCGACGCCCGGAGCGGTACGCCGCTCCACGGACGTGCCTCCTGTCCGAAGCACGAACAGCGTGTGCCCCTGAACACCCGGGGCAAACAGGGGGTGTTCAGGGGCGGTTCGCGGGCGAGTTCGAGGGGGCAGCGCGGCAGGTCCCTCAGCCGTCGCCGTCCGGTTCGGCACCGTGCCAGACGGTCGTGACGTTGCAGAATTCACGGATCCCGTGGTCCGACAACTCCCGCCCGTAGCCGGAGCGCTTGACGCCGCCGAAGGGGAGCGCGGGGTGGGAGGCGGTCATCCCGTTGAAGAAGACACCGCCGGCCTGGAGGTCGGTCACGAAGCGCCGCACCTCCTCGTCGTCGCGCGTCCACACATTGGAGCTCAGACCGAACGGAGTGTCGTTGGCGACGCTCACCGCCTCGTCGAGATCGGCCACGCGGTACACGGTGGCCACGGGGCCGAACGCCTCTTCGTGGTGGATGCGCATGTCGGCGGAGACATCCGTGAGGACGGTGGGTTCGTAGTACCAGCCGCGGCTCAGCCCGTCGGGGCGCCGCCCGCCGCAGCGGGCCATCGCGCCTCGGTTGACCGCGTCGTCGACCAGTTCCTCCAGGTCAGCGCGGCCCTGTTCGCTGGAGAGCGGGCCGACGTCGGTGGACTCGTCCATCGGGTCGCCGACGGTCAGCTTCCGCATCCCGGCGACGAAGCGTTCACCGAACGCGTCGTAGACGTCGGCGTGCACGATGAAGCGCTTGGCTGCGATGCAGGACTGCCCGTTGTTCTGCACCCGGGCGGTCACCGCGGTCCGCGCGGCCCGGTCGATGTCCGCGGACGGCATCACGATGTACGGGTCGCTGCCGCCGAGTTCGAGTACGGTCCGCTTCACCTCGTCGCCGGCGATGGCGGCGACGGAGCGCCCGGCCGGCTCACTGCCGGTCAGGGTCGCCGCGGCCACACGGCTGTCGCGCAGGATGCCCTCGATCGCGTCGGACCCCACGAGCAGCGTCTGGAAGCAGCCCTCGGGGAAACCCGCCCTCTTGAAGAGGGTGCCGAGATACAGCGCGGTCTGCGGGACGTTCGACGCGTGTTTGAGCAGGCCGACGTTGCCCGCCATGAGGGCGGGGGCGACGAACCGTACGACCTGCCAGAGCGGGAAGTTCCACGGCATGACCGCCAGCACGACGCCCAGCGGGCGGTAGCGGACATACGCGCGCGCGGCGCCGGAGTCCTGGACGTCGGCGGCGGACGGGTGCTCGTCGGCGAGCAGTTCCCGCGCGTGGCGCGCGTACCAGCGCATCGACTTGGCACACTTCGCCGCCTCCGCGCGTGCGGCGCCGATCGGCTTGCCCATCTCGGTGGTCATGGTGCGGGCGATCTCGTCCTGATCCTCCTCAAGGAGGTCGGCGGCCCGGTTCATCAGTGTGGCCCGGTGGTCGAGGTCCGTGGTGCGATACCCGTCGAAGGCGGCGGCAGCCGCGGCCAGCCGCCGCTCGATCTCGTCGGACCCCAGGGCGTCGAACGTCTTCAGGGTCTCGCCGGTGGCGGGATCGACCGTGGCGATGGGCATGGGACAGTCCTCCTCTGACTCGGTGCTTCGACAGTCGCGCGGTAGGGGCGGCCCCGCAACGCGGGCGGGACGGGGCAGGGCGGGGCCGTACGCGGCGGGGGATCATGTAGCCATGGGCCACGACCACACGCA
The DNA here is from genome assembly GCF_040560175.1 of Streptomyces panacea. NCBI lineage: Bacteria > Bacillati > Actinomycetota > Actinomycetes > Kitasatosporales > Streptomycetaceae > Streptomyces > Streptomyces panacea. The sequence goes on along the minus strand of NZ_JARJHW010000086.1, from coordinate 25,966 downwards.
CGTTCAGGAATTCTTCGGTGTCCGGGCGGCGGACTGGGACGCGCGTTTCCCCGACGACGGCCCGGCCTATGCCGCCGCGGCGGCCGGCATGGGGCTGCGCGGCGGCGACAGCGTCCTGGACGCGGGCTGCGGCACCGGGCGCGCGCTGGCGGCCCTACGGGACGCCGTGGGGCCACAGGGCACGGTGCTGGGCGCCGATCTCACCCCGGAGATGCTCGCGGCGGCCGTACGGAGCGGTCGCGACGCGGTCGGCGCCCTGCTGCTCGCCGACGTGGCACGCCTGCCCCTGCACGCGGACTCCCTCGACGCGGTCTTCGCCGCCGGACTGATCGCCCATCTGCCGGAGCCCGACACAAATCTGCGGGAGCTGGCCAGGGTCGTACGGCCCGGTGGGCGGCTGGCCCTCTTCCACCCCATCGGGCGGGCCGCGCTGGCCGCCCGGCGGGGCCGGCGGATCACCCCGGACGATCTCCGCGCCGAGGGCACGCTGCGTCCGCTGCTGGCCGGCGCGGGCTGGCGGCTCGTCTCGTACGTGGACGAGGACGACCGCTTCCTCGCGCTCGCCGTACGCGAGGAATGAGCCACCCGGAATGAGCCACCCGGTCGGCCGGGACGCCCCGGACCGAGTGCACCGTCGCGTGAGCGGGTATCGAACCTGTGTAGGAGGCGGGGGCCCGAGGGATGTGCGGAAGGTGGACGGACGATGTTCGACAAGCTGCGTCGGTTGTTCGTATCGAACCGGACCGCCGCGCCGGTCGCCGAGCCGGCCGCTTCGTCCCGGAGCCGGACACGGCAGCACAACCTCTTCGAGGCGGCCGCCACCTATGTCGCGGCGACCGCCGACGACGACCAGGACCGGATGGACGAGGCGTCCGGCTGGGTCTCCCCCGAGGCGCTGTCCTTCGGGGTCAGCGAGCTGGCGTGCCGGGCCGTGATCGCGCTGGCGAGGGAGCGGGACGAGTCGCCCCAGACGGTGGCGCGCAGCCTCCTGGGGCTGCCCGCCGCTTGACGGCGGGCCCCGGACGCGCGCGGGCACCCGCCAACCTCTCGACGGCCGGGCGGCCGACTGGCTAAGGTGCGCCGACGACCGATCGGACACGGCCGATCGGATGGGGAGGTGCCGTGACGGGTACGGACGAATCCACCGATGAGGACGCACTGTTCGTGCTGTCGGCCGTACTGCTGACGCCCGCGCAGTTCCCCAGCGTGCTCGGCGACGATTTCCCGGAGGCGTGCGCGGCTCTCGGGCTGGAGCCGTACGACCGCGGGTACGGGCTGGTGCTCGGCCAGGACGGCACCGGCGCGCGCTGGACGGTGGCCGTCGACGACGTGTCGCTGGTCGCCGTCGCCATCGCGGCGTGGGACTGCGGCATGGAGTACGACCTGTCTCCCGACGAACGCACGGTGGTCGCGGCGCTGCCCGGCTGGCCGCTGGCCCTCGCGGTCGCGGCGCCGGGGATTCCCGCGCCGCACGATCCCGATCCGGAGCCGGGCGCGGACGACGACGGAGCGAGACCGCCGCTCGCGCCGCCCGACACGGCCGACTGGGGGGCGGCGCAGCGCCGTCTCGGCGCGGACGAGATCGCGCTTCAGTGGGAGGCGTGGCGCGCGCAGTTCGACTCCGAGGACGAGCAACAGCGCGCGGATGTGGACGTGCGGTCGCCGGACGAGGACGCGGATACGGATACGGACACCGCCTCCGGCGACAACGACGACAACCGCGACGGCGACGGTGACGAGGCCGCTGCGGCGAGGCCCGCGTCGGACGCGACGGAGGTCGGCGACCCCGACGGCCCGGGAGTCGACCCGGGAGTCGGCCCGGGAGTCGGCCCGGGAGTCCTCCACGAGGGCGTACGACGCGTGCTGAAGGAGCTGCACGGCTACCTGGAGTCGTCTCCTCCGCCGGGCCGGGTCCGCTCCGGCTTCGCGCCCGCCGGCGCGCGGATGCTGCGGGCCGACGGCCCCGGCTGGTCCCTCGTCGCCAGGACCGACGACATCGCCTACATCCTGCTGGACGACGAACCGAACGACGTACTGCCGGTGGGCCGCGGGCCCGAGCTGCCAAAGCTCCTCGAAGCCCTCGACAAGATCGCTGTCCGCCCGTCCTGACCGGCTCCGCAATTCACGAGGCCCCGTACGTACACCGGACCCATGGTGCGGTCCGGTGTACGTACGGGGCCCTTCGCGGGTCAGCGCCGGGTCAGCGGCCGATCTCCTTGCGCGTGATGCGCTTGAGCCGGCGACGCTGCGACGGGTCGAGCATCAGATAGGCCACCGCGGGCACACCGAGCACCACGAGCAGCGACATCCAGAATCCGATGAATGGAATCAGGAGAAGACCGACGGCCACTCCCCCGACAGCGATCTTTGCCCTAGTCGACATTTTCGACGCCTCCTCCGCGGCCGAAGCCGCTCACTGCTGATAGAACGCTCGCCGGCGTCCTCCAGTTCCACTATGCGCCGCAGACGTGCGCGGCGCCCCGGTGAGCGGCTCTCGGTCTCGCGGAGTCAGGCCGCGTCGCGCAGCGGTGCGCCTACCTCGTGCAGATGTCCGAGTGCCTGCCGGTACGAGTCGACCAGGCTCGTCTCCACGTAGGCGACGTCCATCTCCTCGCAGTAGGCGCGGACCAGCGGCTGGGCGAGCTTCAGGTGGGGACGGGGCATGCTCGGGAAGAGGTGGTGCTCGACCTGGTAGTTCAGGCCGCCCAGGAACCAGTCGGTGAAGAACCCGCCCCGGATGTTGCGGGAGGTCAGGACCTGCTTGCGCAGGTGGCCCCAGCTCGCGAACTCCTCGTCGGTCGGGATCGTCATGCCCTTGTGGTTCGGCGCGAACGCCATGCCCAGGTGGAGGCCGTAGATCATCTGGTGAATGAGCAGGAAGACGACGGCCTGGCCGACACTGAGCGTGGTGAACAGCAGCGCGAGGTAGGCGATGACGTGCACCACGAGCAGTGAGCCTTCGAGGAAGCGCTCACGCGGCTTCTGACGCTGATTGGCGCGGGAGAAGACGGACTGGAATCCGTACACCTTGAGGGCGATGCCCTCCAGCGTCGTCAGCGGGAAGAACATCACGGCCTGGTGGCGGGTGAGCCAGCGGCGGAATCCCTTGCGGCCTTCGGTCTGGTGCTGCGCGAAGACGAGGATGTCGGCACCGACGTCCGGGTCCTTCTCCAGGTGGTTGGGATTGGCGTGGTGCCGGTTGTGCTTGTCGTTCCACCAGTCTTGGCTCATTCCGAGCAGAAGATTGGCGTGGAAAAGCTGTACGAGACGGTTCCTACCGCGAGTGGTCGCTATCTGGGCGTGGCCCGCGTCGTGCGCGATGAACGACATCTGGGCCGAGACGAGCGCCAGTGCCGGGGCCAGGAGCAGCGCCCACCAGGACTCTCCGATCAGCACCAGGCCGGTCACGATCGCTGCCATTTCGATCAGGTTGACGGCGATACCCCGGGCGTACCAGGCGGTCCGCCGTTCGAGGAGGCCCTGCTCCCGGATCGTCCGCAGAAGGGGCGCGAAGTCGCTGCCGCCTGTGCGGGCGGCAGGGGGGCCGGGGTTGGTGGACTCCGCGACTTCTGCGGGGGCCTGGGACATGTCGGTCTCCGGTCTGTAGGCCGACGATCGTGTAGATCGTTTAGGTGGGAAATGGCAGTGCGGTGAGGCCGTTCGAGTGGCGCTGTTGAAGCTTGATCGCGCCGATCGGGAGAAAGGTACGCGGAGTTGGCCCTCCAGGGCCATGCGGCCAACACCCCAGGGTGACGGGGGCTATTCCCGACCTAGGGGGTGGTGCTGCCTACACCCCTGTCATGACCCATGATTCTTGTCACTGTCCGGTGCCGACCACCGGCGTTCCGCGCGAGGTACCCTCGGCCGCTCCACCTTCACTAGTCAAACTTGAGGAACGTGTCATCGCCGTACACCGGCCCCCTGCGGCTACGCCCTCCCAGATCGCCGAACTCGCCCGCTGCCACGCGCTCTTCGTGCCCGCCGACCCGGCCCGTGCCGGCCGGATCGCCTTCTGGCACCCGGACGGGGCCGCTCCGCCCGACCTGCCCGGCGCGCCGGACACGGCGGCCTCGCAGGACGCTCCGCACCCGCCGGACCCGACCGGTTCGGCCGGATCCGTCGGTTCGGCCGGCTTCATCGGCTCCGTCGAGGACCTGACCGTCGTCGGCGACGACGTACGGCTCCGTACCGTCCCGGCGCTGTCCCTGCCCGTACGGGACGCGCTGCCCGTGCTGACCCGCGCCAGGGCCTCGGCGCACGCCTCGCCCGCGGCGGCCTTCTGGGGCGCCGCGTCCCTGCTCGCCCTGCAACTCGCCGCGCGCGGCAAGTTGTTGCCCGGACTCTCGACGGCCGGCCACGACGCCTGGCGGGCCGGGCCCGTCGCCGCCGACGACCTGGAGCGCATCCGCGCGCTCGCCGCCTCGATGCCGCCCGCCGCGCACGCCGTACCGCTCGACGCCGCCGCGACGGGCCCGCTCCTGCTCCCCGAGCCGGAACGGCTGCTGCGGCAGTTCCTCGACGCGGTCGCCGACGGTCTCGTCCGCACGCCCGCCGCGCCGATCGCCGCCGGATCGCCCGCCTTCGCCGCGCCGGAGCCGCGTCGGCTGCCCGAACTGCGCGGCTGGGCCGCCGACGTGGCGGCCGGGCACGACGCGGGCGTCCGGCTGTCGCTCCGGGTCGAGCTGCCCGGCCTGGCCGCCGTACCGAACGGTGGCCGTGGGGACGGTGTCCGTTCCGAGGGCGCCTCCACCGAGGGCGACTTTCCCGACAGCGACGTTCTCGGATCCGCCCCCGCGTTCCGCGCCGTCCTACAGATGCACAGCGTCAGCGATCCGGCGGTCGTCGCCGACGCCTGCGAGGTGTGGGCCGGTACGGGGGCCACGGACGCCTCGGGCGGGGCGTTCGGCCCCCGGGCCCGGATGGACGCCCTGCTGGCGCTGAGGCGCGCCGCACGCGCCTGGCCGCCGCTGACGCCTCTCCTGTCGGCCACCGTGCCCGACGCCATCGACCTCGCCGACGAGGAGGTCACCGAACTGCTCGGGGAAGCCTCCCGCGCGCTGGCCGCCACCGGTGTCCAGGTCCACTGGCCGAAGGCCCTGGCTCGTAAGCTGACGGCGCGCGCCGTCATCGGTCCGCCCGGCGACGGGCCCGGCCCCCGGCCACACGACACGCCGGGCGACACGCCGGGCGGAGCCCGTGACGAAGAGGACGACACGCCCGGGAACGGGCGCTCGAACAAGGGTGGTTCGGGCCTGCCGTCCCTCCTGTCCGCCGACGCGCTGCTCGCCTTCAACTGGCGGTTCGCGCTGGGCGAACAGGAGCTCACCCGCGCCGAGCTGGACCGGCTCGCCGAGGCGACCCGCCCTGTCGTACGGCTGCGCGACCAGTGGGTCCTCATCGACCCGGAGGAGGCCAGGCGGGCCCGGGAGAGCCAGGACCGCAAGCTCACCCCGGTCGACGCCCTCGGAGCCGTACTCACCGGTTCCACCGAGGTGGACGGGCGCCGGGTCGAGGTGCAGGCGACGGGGTGGCTCGCGGCGCTGCGCGACCGCCTCGCCGACCCGGAAGGCACGGACCTGGAGATCGGCCAGCCGGCGGCCCTGACGGCGACGCTGCGCGACTATCAGCTGCGCGGCCTCAACTGGCTGCACCGGATGACCTCGCTCGGGCTCGGCGGCTGTCTCGCCGACGACATGGGGCTCGGCAAGACCATCACGGTCATCGCGCTCCATCTGCACCGGCAGAGCGACGAGTCGGCGGCGGGTCCCACCCTGGTGGTCTGTCCGACGTCGCTGATGGGCAACTGGCAGCGCGAGATCGAGCGGTTCGCGCCCGGCACACCGGTGCGTCGCTTCCACGGCGCGTCGCGCGGCCTGGACGCCCTCGCGGACGGCGAGTTCGTGCTCACGACGTACGGCACGATGCGCCTGGACGCACCGAAACTCGCCGCGGCCGAGTGGGGCATGGTCGTCGCCGACGAGGCGCAGCACGTGAAGAATCCGTACTCGTCGACCGCCGGTCAGCTGCGCACGATCGGCGCCAAGGCGCGCGTGGCCCTGTCCGGCACGCCGGTGGAGAACAACCTCTCCGAGCTGTGGGCGATCCTCGACTGGACGACGCCGGGCCTCCTCGGCCGGCTGGCCACTTTCCGTACGCGTTACGCGCAGGCGGTCGAGGGCGGCGACCCGGGGGCGGCGGAGCGGCTGTCCGCGCTGGTACGGCCGTTCCTGCTGCGGCGCCGCAAGTCGGATCCGGGCATCGCGCCCGAACTGCCGCCGAAGACGGAGACCGACCGCGCGGTGTCACTCACCACGGAGCAGGCGGGGCTCTACGAGGCCGTCGTGCGCGAAACCCTCGCGGCGATCTCGGCGGCGGACGGTATGGAACGACGCGGCCTCGTCATGAAGCTGCTGACGTCGCTCAAGCAGATCTGCAACCATCCCGCGCAGTTCCTGAAGGAGGACGACTCGCCGCGTGTGGCCGGGCGTTCGGGGAAGGTGGAGCTGCTCGACGAACTGCTCGACACCATCCTCGCCGAGGAGGCGAGCGTGCTGGTCTTCACCCAGTACGTACAGATGGCACGGCTCCTCGAAGGGCATCTGGCCGCGCGCGGCATCCCGACGCAGTTCCTGCACGGCGGCACACCTGTTCAGCGGCGCGAAGTGATGGTGCGGCGGTTCCAGGAGGGTGAGGTCCCCGTCTTCCTGCTGTCGTTGAAGGCGGCGGGCACCGGTCTCAATCTGACCCGCGCCGAGCATGTCGTGCACTTCGACCGCTGGTGGAACCCGGCCGTCGAGGCACAGGCGACGGACCGCGCGTACCGCATCGGCCAGAACCGGCCGGTGCAGGTGCACCGCATGATCGCCGAGGGCACGATCGAGGACCGGATCGCCGACATGCTGGCGCGCAAGCAGCGACTGGCGGACTCCGTCCTCGGCGCCGGCGGCGAGGCGGCACTGACCGAACTGACCGACGACGAGCTGGCCGATCTGGTCGAGCTGCGAGGGAGTGCGCGATGACCGGAACCGACAGCGGCAGCGGCGGTCGCGGTACGGACGGGAACGTGCGCACCTTCGCCGCCCTGCCGCCCGCGGGGGGCCGCGCCTTCGCGCGGACCTGGTGGGGACAGGCGTGGCTGAAGGCCCTTGAGGACACGGCGCTCGACTCGCAACAGCTCAAGAAGGGGCGCAAGCAGGCCCGCGACGGGGCGGTCGGCGCGGTCTCCGTACGTCCCGGCAGGATCACGGCCGTCGTACGGGACAGGGACGGCACGGCGCAGCGCAGCGACGTGCTGTTGCAGCAGCTCAGTACGGAGGAGTGGGACCGGTTCCTGGACATGGCGGTCGAGCGCGCGGGACACATCGCCGCGCTGCTGGACCGGGACATGCCGCCGCATCTTGTGGAGGACGCGGCGGGCGCCGGGGTCGAACTGCTGCCCGGCATCGGCGACCTGGAGCCGGAGTGCGCCTGTGACGCCTGGGACCTGTGTCCGCACACGGCGGCCCTGTGCTACCAGGTGGCGCGGCTGTTGGACGAGGATCCCTTCGTCCTCCTACTGATGCGTGGCCGGGGCGAGCGGCAACTGCTCGACGAGTTGCAGGTGCGCTCGGCGCGGGCCGCACGCACGCGCCAGATCTCGGCCGAGGGCACGGCCGGGACCGGCGGGACCGCCGAGGAGCCGGCGGGCATACGCGCGGACGAGACCTTCGCGGCGCGGGACATCCTCCCGCCGTTGCCGCCTCCCCCGCCGGTCCCGGAGGAGCCGGGCCTGCCGCCGTCCCTGGACACGGAGGCGGAGCCACCGCCCGGAATCGACGCGGACGCCCTGGAGTTCCTGGCGGCCGACGCGGCGGGACGCGCGCTGCGGCTGCTGGTCGACGCACTGTCCCCGGGGCACGAACGACAGCCGCTCGACGGGGAGTTGACACCCGGCCAGGACGCTGTCCGGCTGGCGGCCTCGTGCGGCGATCCGCTGATCACGGTACGGCTCGCCCGGGGCACGGGCCGGCAGCGCGCCGAACTGGACCTGGCGGTGGACGCCTGGCGCCATGGCGGCGCGGCGGCTCTCGCCGTGCTGGAGGAGGAGTGGCAGCCGGAGCCCGAGGCGCTGGCGCGCGCGAAGGCGGACCTGGCGGGGGCCTGGGAGGACAGCGAACGGCCGCGACTGCGCGCGGGGGTGGCGGGCCGCTGGACGGTCGTGGGAGCGGACACACAGCTCCGCTACGGGCGCGACGGCCGCTGGTGGCCGTACCGCAAGGTCCGGGCCCGCTGGGCCCCTTCGGGCCCGCCCGCCCTCGATCCGGCGTCGGCGCTGGCGAGCCTGGGGGCGGAGGTCTGACGGCGACGGCCGGACCCGCGCCTCGAACGCCGGCCCTGAGACTCGCCGTCGCGCCTCGAACATCGGCAACGCTGCGGGTTCCCGGCGGCTCAATCGCCCGCCGGGAGCCTTGCCCGGTGGCGCACGCGGGGCGAACATGGGGGAAGGCCGGTGCAGTAGTGGCCTCGGGAGGCCGAGTTGACCGACACATGGGTGGCCCTGGAAGAAGGAGCGGATCCGGCGGAGCGACGCGGGGCGCTGCGTCGCGCGTACGAGTCGTTCGCGACCGCCGGCCGGGTCGACCGTCCCGTACGCCCCGTGGTGGCCGACTCCTGGCAGCGTTCCGCCCGCGCGCGTGTCCGTCCCGAGGGGACGGCCAGTGTCGAGCTGTCCGACGACGACCTCGGCGCCTACCGGGACGCGCACCCACTGGCGCGTGTGATGCCGTTGTTCCGCGAACTGATGGGCGCCTACGCGTCGGACGGCGAGCACCTGATCGCGGTGTGCGACGCGCACGGGCGGCTCCTGTGGGTCGAGGGGCACGCCGCGACGCGCGCACAGGCCGGGACGATGAACTTCGTGCCCGGCGCCCGCTGGTCCGAGGCGGTGGCGGGCACGAACGCGCCGGGCACCGCCATCGCCGTCGACCGGCCCGTCCAGGTGTTCGCCGCCGAGCACTTCCTCCGCCCCGTGCACCCCTGGACCTGCGCCGCCGCGCCCATCCACGACCCGCGCACCGGACGGCTGCTGGGCGCCGTGGACATCACCGGCGGTGACCGGCTGGCCCATCCGCACAGCCTCGCGTTCGTGGGCGCCGTCGCCAGGGCCGCCGAGTCACAGCTCGCCCTGCTGGCCCCACCCCCGGCCCCCGGATCCGTACAGCTGTCGGTCCTCGGACGGGACGAGGGGCTGCTCGTCGTGGACAGCCGCAAGGCCCGGCTCAGCCGCCGCCACAGCGAGATCCTGACGGTGCTCTCGAACCGCCCCGAGGGCATCTGCGGCGACGAACTGCTCATGGAGCTGTACGAGGACGAGTCCGTCACGCCCGTCACCCTGCGCGCGGAACTGTTCCGGCTGCGCGGACTGCTCGGCCCCGACCTGCTGCGCTCGCGGCCCTACCGGCTGACGGCTCCCGTCGACACGGACTTCGACACCGTCGCCCGGAGGCTGGCCTCCGGAGCGGTCACCGGTGCGATGAGCGCGTACGCGGGGCCGCTGCTGCCCTCCTCCCTGTCCCCCGCCGTCGTACGGCTGCGGCGCAGACTCGCCGACCAGCTGAGGGCGGCTCTGATCGCCCGCGGCGATCCCGGGCTGCTGGCCGACTGGGCGTACAGCCCCTGGGGCGAGGACGACCTCGCGGCGTGGCGCGCCCTCGTCGGGGCGCTGCCCGCGCGGCAGCGCCCCGCCGCCCTCGCGCGCGTGCGTGAGCTCGACGCGTGGCAGGGGTACTGACCCGTATCGCCGGGATCCCGACCCGTAGCTCCTGAGGTTTCCCGACCGGCTGCCGCACCGGGCCCTCCAGCACCGGCCGCCCCGAGTGGTCCCGGCTGTCCGGAGCGCTCCCCTCTGTCCCCTCCGGTCCCTCCCGGAAGGCGGACCCCGCCCCGGCTCCTTACTCTCTGTTGATAGAGCACCACAGTCGACTCTCGCGGTGCCCATTCATCCGAACCCGAGGAGTCCGCGATGCCGGAGCTGTTCATCGGTGGCAAGTGGACCACCGCCGTCGGCGGTCAGGTCCGCGAGATCCGCTGCCCGGCGGACGGCACACTCGTCGCGACCGTCGACGAGGCGGACCAGAAGGACGCGGCCGCAGCGATCGAGGCGGCGCGCGACGCCTTCGACCGCGGGCCCTGGCCGGGCACGCCGGCCGCCGATCGCGGCCGGCTGCTGCTGCGCGTCGCCGAGCTGCTGGAGCGCGACAAGGCGGCGTTCGCGCGGGCCGAGTCCCTGGACACGGGGAAGCGGCTCGTCGAGAGCGAGTACGACATGGACGACATCGCGAACTGCTTCCGCTACTTCGGCAACCTGACGGCCGCGGGCGGCACCGACCGGGTCGTCCACACGGGCGCCCCCGGAGTGGACAGCCGCGTCGTGCACGAACCGGTCGGCGTCTGCGCGCTGATCACCCCGTGGAACTATCCGCTGCTCCAGACTTCCTGGAAGGTGGCGCCCGCGCTCGGCGCCGGCAACACCTTTGTACTGAAGCCGAGCGAACTGACCCCCCACACCGCGATCATGCTGATGCGGCTGCTGACCGAGGCCGGGCTGCCCGACGGCGTGGCGAATCTCGTCCTCGGCGCCGGTCCCACAGCGGGGGCGCCGCTCAGCGAGGATCCGCGCGTCGACATGGTGTCCTTCACCGGCGGTCTGGTCACGGGCCGCCGCATCATGGCGGCCGCCGCGCCGACGGTGAAGAAGGTCGCCCTGGAGCTGGGCGGCAAGAATCCCAACATCGTCTTCGCGGACGCCGACTTCGACAGCGCGGTCGACTACGCGCTGACCGCGGTGTTCCTGCACTCCGGACAGGTCTGCTCGGCGGGGGCGCGGCTGCTGGTCCAGGACGAGCTGCACGACTCGTTCGTGGACGAGCTGGTACGCCGGGCCAGGGCGATCCCGATGGGCGGCCCGTTCGACGAGCACGCCCGTACGGGCCCGCTGATCTCGGCGGCGCACCGCGACAAGGTCGAGGCGTACGTGGCGGCGGGGCTCGCCGAAGGCGCCGTACTGCGCTGCGGCGGCAAACGCCCCACCGATCCGGAGCTGCGCAACGGGTTCTTCTATCCGCCGACCGTGCTGGACGACTGCGCTCCGGGGATGTCGGTGGTACGCGACGAATCGTTCGGCCCCGTTCTCACGGTCGAGCGGTTCAGGGACGAGGACGAGGCGGTCGCGCTCGCCAACGACACGGTGTACGGGCTGACCGGGGCGGTCTGGTCGCAGGACACCGGGCGCGGGCAGCGCGTGGCGTCGCGGATGCGGGCGGGCACCGTCTGGATCAACGACTTCCACCCGTACGTGCCGCAGGCCGAATGGGGCGGGATGAAGCAGTCCGGCTTCGGGCGGGAGCTGGGGCCCGCCGGGCTGGGCGAGTACCAGGAGGCCAAGCACGTGTGGCGCAATCTCTCGCCGAGTCCTCAGGGGTGGTTCGAGTGAACACACCGGGTACGCCGGGACCGCCGGAGAAGCCAGGACCGCCGGGCACGCCGGGCACGCCGTCGGGACCGGCCGACGCGGGCGGGACCGATCCCACGGCCTCCGCGAGGACCCAGACCCAGGACGACGACGACGCTCTCGGCGCACTCGGCTACCGCCCCGAACTGAAGCGGACCCTCGGCAACTTCCACACCTTCGCCGCCGGAATCAGCTACATCTCGATCCTCACCGGCACCTTCCAGCTCTTCTACTTCGGCGTCAGCTTCGGCGGCCCGGCGTACTGGTGGTCCTGGCCGATGGTCTTCACCGGCCAGCTGATGGTGGCCCTGTGCTTCTGCGAGCTGGCCGCCCGCTACCCGGTCGCCGGCTCCATCTACAACTGGGCCAAGAACATGGGCGGTCCGCACATCGGCTGGCTCGGCGGCTGGATGATGATGACGGCCACCATGGTGTCGCTGTCGGCCGTGGCGCTGGCGTACCAGATCACGCTGCCGCAGATCGACAGCCGGTTCCAGTTCATCGGAAACGGCGGCGGCAAGTACGACGCCGCGTCCAACGCCGTACTGCTCGGCTCGGTCCTGATCCTCTTCTCCACCGCCGTGAACGCCTACGGGGTCAAGCTCATGGCGCGGATCAACTCCGCCGGTGTCTTCGTCGAACTGATCGCCGCCGTCGCGCTGATCATCTTCCTCGCCGCCCACATCACCCGCGGCCCCGGCACCGTACTGACCGACACACAGGGACACGGCGCGGGCCAGAGCCTCGGGTACTTCGGCGCGTTCCTCACCGCGTCACTGGCCTCCGCCTACGTCATGTACGGCTTCGACACGGCCTCGTCGCTCGGCGAGGAGTCGCACAACCCACGCCGCAACGCGCCGCACGCCATCCTCAGGGCGCTCATCGCCTCCTTCCTGCTCGGCGGGCTGATCCTGTTGTTCGCCCTGCTGGCGGTGCCGAATCTGGCGGACAAACGGCTGCGGACGGACGGCTTGCAGTTCGTCCTGCTGGACACGCTCGGGTCGACCATCGGCGAGGTCTTCCTGTGGTGCGTGGTCATCGCGATCACCGTCTGCGTGCTGGCGGTTCAGGCGGCGGGCATCCGGCTGATGTTCGCCATGGCACGCGACAACAACCTGCCGGCGGGCTCCAAGCTCGCCCGGGTGAGTCCGCGCTTCCACACGCCGGTCGTTCCCGCCATGCTGATCGGTGTCGTGGGTGTCGTCATCCTGGTCATCAACATCAACCAGCCGCAGATCTTCTCGGTGATCACCAGCATCGCGATCATCATGATCTATCTGGCGTATCTGCTGGTCACCGCGCCGATGCTGGTCAAGCGGCTGCGCGGCCAGTGGCATCCGGCGAAGGGCAGCTTCTCGCTGGGCCGCTTCGGGCTGCCCGTCAACCTCCTCGCCGTGTTCTGGGGCGCCGCGATGTCGCTCAACCTCGCCTGGCCGCGCCCCGAGGTGTACAACGCGACCGGTCCGCAGCACTGGTATCTGCGCTGGGGCGCGTTCGTCTTCGTCGGCATCGTCGGGCTCGGCGGCTTCGCCTACTACTGGTTCGTGCAGCGGCACAAGACGGGGGTGCTCGCCGAGCACCGGGTCCAGGAGGCCGACCCGGCGGCACCCCCCGCCCCGTCCGAGTAACCCGTCGTAGCCCCCCACACCCCGTCTGGAGAAGCGATGTCCTCAGCAAGCCCTGCCGCCGAGTTCGACTACGTCGTCGTCGGCGGTGGTACCGCCGGGGCCGTCGTCGCCGCACGTCTGACCGAGGACCCCGACGTCACCGTCTGCGTACTCGAAGCCGGCCCCTCGGACGTCGGCGACGACAGCGTCCTGAAGCTCGACCGGTGGATGGCACTGCTGGAGTCCGGTTACGACTGGGACTACCCGGTCGAACCTCAGGAGAACGGCAACGACTTCATGCGGCACGCCCGCGCCAAGATCCTCGGCGGCTGCTCCTCGCACAACTCGTGCATCGCCTTCTGGGCGCCGGCCGAGGATCTCGACGAGTGGGACTCCCTCGGCTGCACCGGCTGGAGCGCGGCCGAGTGCTTCCCGCTCTACCGGCGGCTGGAGACCAACGACGCGCCCGGTGACCACCACGGCCGCTCGGGCCCGGTGAACATCATGACGATCCCGCCGAACGACCCTTGCGGCAGCGCCCTGTTGGAGGCGTGCGCGGCGGCCGGGATCCCCACGACACCGTTCAACACGGGGCGGACGGTGCTGCGGGGAGCGCACTGGTTCCAGATCAACTCCCGCCCGGACGGGACGCGTTCCTCCGCCTCGGTGTCGTATCTGCACCCGATCCTCGGCAAGCGGCCCAATCTGGAGGTACGCACCGGACTCCAGGCGAAGCGGCTGCTGTTCGACGACGCCACCGATCAGCGCCGCTGCACGGGAGTGGAGTATCTGGAGCCGGACACCGTGCACAGCGGCACCGTCTCCGCGCGCCGTGAGGTCGTGGTCTCCTGCGGGTCGATCGATTCGCCGAAGCTGCTGATGCTGTCGGGCATCGGCCCGGCCGAACACCTGCGGGAGAACGGTGTCGACGTACGGGTGGACTCCCCCGGAGTCGGTTCCCATCTCCAGGACCACCCGGAGGGCGTGATCATGTGGGAGGCGCGGCGGCCCATGGTCACCAGGTCCACGCAGTGGTGGGAGATCGGGATCTTCGCCGACACCGAGCCGGGCCTGGACCGGCCCGACCTGATGTTCCACTACGGCTCGGTGCCCTTCGACATGAACACCTACCGGCGCGGCTACCCGACCACCGACAACGCCTTCTGTCTGACGCCGAACGTGACCCGCGCCCGCTCGCTCGGCACGGTCCGGTTGCGTACGCGCGACTTCAGGGACAAGCCGAGGGTCGATCCTCGCTACTTCACCCACGAGCACGACGTCCGGGTGATGACATACGGGCTGCGGCTCGCCCGCGAGATCGCCGCGCAGGAGCCGCTGGCACCGTGGAAGGGACGGGAGTTGGCGCCGGGACCGGACGCGCGGTCCGACGAGGAGCTGCTGGACTACATCCGCAAGACGCACAACACCGTCTACCACCCGGCGGGCACGGTGCGGATGGGGCCGGTGGACGACGCCGACTCGCCGCTCGACCCGCGGCTGAGGGTGAAGGGTGTGACCGGGCTGAGGGTCGCCGACGCGTCGGTGATGCCGTTCCTGCCCGCGGTCAATCCGTGCATCACGACGATGATGATCGGCGAGAAGTGCGCGGACATGATCAGTGCGACCTGATCCGTACCTCCCGGAACGCGGCGCAACCTGGTCGCAACGTCCGCGCTCCTAGCCTCCCGGTGAGCGCTGTCCAAAGGCGGGCGGCGCCCCGACCGGGAGGCCACAGAGATGACCCGATACGCAGCGCCGGGCACCGACGGCGCGATCGTCTCGTACGAGTCCCGTTACGACCACTGGATCGGCGGCGAGTACGTCCCGCCGGCCCAAGGCAAGTACTTCGAGAACCCGAGCCCGGTCAACGGCCGCCCCTTCACCGAGATCGCCCGAGGCACCGCCGCCGACGTCGAGCGCGCGCTGGACGCGGCCCACGGCGCCGCTCCGGCCTGGGGCAAGACGTCGGCGGGGGTTCGCGCGGGCGTCCTCAACAAGATCGCCGACCGGATGGAGGCGCATCTGGAGGAGCTGGCCGTCGCCGAGAGCTGGGAGAACGGCAAGCCGGTACGCGAGACGCTGGCCGCCGACATCCCGCTGGCCATCGACCACTTCCGCTACTTCGCGGGCGCGCTCCGGGCCCAGGAGGGCTCGCTGAGCGAACTGGACGACGACACCGTCGCGTACCACTTCCACGAGCCGCTCGGCGTGGTCGCGCAGATCATCCCGTGGAACTTCCCCATCCTGATGGCGACATGGAAGCTGGCGCCCGCGCTGGCGGCGGGCAACGCCGTCATCATCAAGCCCGCAGAACAGACCCCCGCGTCGATCCACTTCTGGATGAGTCTGGTCGCCGATCTGCTGCCGCCGGGTGTGGTCAACATCGTCAACGGCTTCGGCGTCGAGGCGGGCAAACCACTCGCGTCCAGCGCACGGGTGGCGAAGGTCGCCTTCACGGGCGAGACCACCACGGGGCGGCTGATCATGCAGTACGCCTCCGAGAACATCAAGCCCGTCACGCTGGAGCTGGGCGGCAAGAGCCCGAACATCTTCTTCGACGACGTCTGGTCGTCGGACGACGACTTCCGCGACAAGGCACTTGAGGGCTTCACGATGTTCGCCCTCAACCAGGGCGAGGTGTGCACCTGTCCGTCACGCGCGCTGATCCAGCGCGGGCACTACAGCGACTTCCTGGAGGCGGGCATCGCCCGCACCGAGGCGATCGTGCCGGGCCACCCGCTGGACACGGACACGATGATCGGCGCCCAGGCGTCCAACGACCAGCTCCAGAAGATCCTCTCCTATCTGGACATCGGCCAGCAGGAAGGCGCGAAGATTCTGACGGGGGGTCAGCGCATCGAGTACGAGGGTGAGTTGGCCGGGGGCTACTACGTCCAGCCCACGATCTTCGAGGGCGACAACCGGATGCGGGTCTTCCAGGAGGAGATCTTCGGCCCGGTGCTCGCGGTGACGTCCTTCAGCGACTTCGACGACGCGATCAAGACGGCGAACGACACGCTGTACGGCCTCGGCGCGGGAGTCTGGACCCGCGACATGAACACCGCGTACCGCGCGGGCCGCGCGATCCAGGCGGGCCGGGTATGGACGAACTGCTACCACGCCTACCCGGCACACGCGGCGTTCGGCGGCTACAAGCAGTCGGGCATCGGCCGCGAGAACCACCGCATGATGCTGGACCACTACCAACAGACCAAGAACTTGCTGGTGTCGTACTCGCCGAAGAAACTGGGCTTCTTCTAGGCACCAAAGAAGGGCACCTGACCAGGGCGGATGCCCGTCAGGTGCCCTTTCCTGCCCTCACCCCGGCGCGCACACTCTGCGGGATCAACGCCGGAGGCAAGCCAGAACGAGATGCCGGCGTGCCGTAGGTCGTAGGGGCGCTTCGCCAGCTCCAGGACATGTTCGTCGAGAGCGATGTGTCTCACGTGGCGAGTTTCGCGAGCTTCTTGTAGCAGGTCAGGGCAGCGGCCAGGCCGAGGAAGGCGAGGAAGTGCGAGCCCTTTCGTTCGTATCGGACGGTGAGGCGCGGGCAGCCAAGGCCACACGGGCGGTGCCCATACCCCCGGTGCGAACCAGACGTTTCGACAGATCAGCACCCACGACCGGCATCATGACGCACGAACATCACGTCACGTGGGACAGCCTTCTATGCCTCGACTGATGCGGCCGATCTGGCGGCCTGCTCGATCCTCGCGCAGTAGGCGGTGCGGGCTTCCTCATCGATCTGCATCTCATGTTCGGGGCGCATCCCGATTCGGCCGTCGATGCCTTCGCGCAGGATGTCGGCGTGCCCGGCATGCCGATTGGTCTCGCCGAGGACGTGGACCAGGATGGCGAACAGGTTCGTGTTGGCATAAGGCTCCGGCCACCACGGCACGTGGCCGGGGGCATCGAGGGCAAGCTCGTCGATCGTCGCGTCCGAGTGTTCCCACGTGCGCCGGTAGAACCCGATGATCTGAGCGCGGGTCTCGTCCTCAGCCGCCCAGTGATCGCTGCCGTCGGAGTCCTGCCACCGGGGCAACGGTTCCTGGGACGGCCGGTCGAAGACCTCACCGAAGTACCTGGCCTCGACCCCGGCCACGTGTTTGACCAGGCCGAGAAGGTTGGTCCCGGTCACGGTCAAAGGCCGGCGGGCGTCGTACTCGGACAAGCCGTCGAGCTTCCAGATCAGCGCCATGCGGTCCCGCCGCAGTCTCCCGCGCAGGTTGTCCTTTGCGAATTCATCGATCATGCGGCATGAGCCTGCCATGGGCTACTCATGGCCTCAAGATCCCATACGCGGACCGCAACGACTGGCAGAGCCGAAGCCTGGCCATGGCCGCCACCCTGACCTGCTACAAGAAGCTCGCGAAAATCGCCACGTGAGACAACCTCTTAGGGCTTGCCGATCATTAACACGTCGTCTTGATCTTGTTGTGGGGCTCGCCGGTTTGAGCGAGGACCCGAGCTTGGAGGGCCGCAAGGACGACGGGTGGTGTCCTCGCGGGTGGGATGACGATGCCGTGTGCCTTGAGTAGATTCCTGTTCTTCAGAAGGGTGCGGTGCGTCGCGGTCCGGTTGCTGCCGAACAGGACGGCGAGGGGTTCCGCGGCCAGGTTGACGCGCAGGTGGAGCACGGTGGCCAGGACCTGGTCGGGGAAGGCGAGCCGGGGCGGACGGCCGCGCCGGCTATCGCCGTCGAGGGTCAAAGTCCCTGTGATGGCGCCCAGTTGGTGGCGGGACATGCCGGTCAGGGTGGAATCATCCCCAGCTGTCGGCCTGTTCGGCCAGGCCGACAATCGTGTTGGGGGTCTTCCAGCCAGGAAGGTCGTCGGTGGTGGCGTGACGTTCGCGCCAGGTCGATCCTCTTCAACGGGGGCGGGAGCGGGCCGCTCCCATGTGGCCGCACACGCCTGGCCGATGACGCTGTCCGAAGCCCCGTTAGCCTGTTGTTGGCCGCCAGCTGAATCTTGGTGATCACGCCACCGCCCACCCTGCCGAGGCGTCCGGCCCGGCAGCAACGGCTCGATCCGCGCCCACTGCACGTCAGCCAACGACCACCATCAACCTACGATCAGACACTCCGAAAGAAACGGCCTAAGCGTCGTGGTTGGCCGGCCGCTTGTCGGAAACCGCAACGACCGCAAGGCGTGGGAGGAATCCGGCGCGCGCCCGGTCCGCCTCGGCCTCTCCGGAGACGCATGGCCGGACCGGGCGCGATACGTCACCTCCAAGGGGGCGTCACGCCGGGAGGCCCTCCCAGAACTCCGCGAGGACCTTCGCGCCCAGCGCGGGATCTTCCAGCATCCACCAGTGCCCGAGCCCCGTGAGCGTCGCCGACCGGGCACCGGCCCGTTCAGCTGCCCGGCGTCGCTGCTCCAGACTGCCGACCGCGTGGTCCTCGGTGGCAATCAATACCAGGCCCGGGCGGGCCGCGGCTGCGGCCAGATCACGGCCTCTGTCTGCAAGCGCGGGCTGCCGGGCGGAACGGTAGAGGGAGAGGACTGCCTTGCCCATCTCCACGGTCTGACCGGCCGCGACCTTGCCGGCAGCCGGCTCCGGGATGCCCCCCTGGACATTGATCGCCGCCCGGTCGGGAAGCTCCGCCCCCACGAGTTCTCCGATGGCGCGCTCACCCTCGCCTGGCGTCATCATGATCTGCGCATAGGGGTGCCACACGTAGTCGGGCTCGAAGACGCCGGCCACGTCCGAGATCCAGCTGTGCAGAAGGTCCGGACGGCTGATCGCCACGTTGACGGCGTGCACGCCGCCGAAGTCGTGACCGACAAGATCCACAGGTGCGCCGAACGCGGACAGCTCCCCCACCAGCCAGTCCCGGTAACCCTCAACGGTGGCGCTGAAACCATCGGGCCGGGGCGCCCCGAAGGCGGGCGGCGACAGCCGCACCACATCGCGGTGCCCGAGCTTCTCAAGCTCCTCCAGCAACGGTTCCCAGACGGCGGAGGTCTCGGGAAGTCCGTGAACGAGAACCTTGGTACGGGTTTCCTTGCCCATTTTCGCTCCTGACGCTCGATGTGTTCGCTCCGGGGGCGTCCCGGCGGCGCACTCAATCGGTCCGTGCACCGCGCCCAGAGCAGCTGATTGGAGTCGGGGTGTTGCTGTGGTGCGAGGGGATGAGCGGGAAGGCATCGGTCAGCCGAGACGGGAAATGGCCGAATGCGCGGCCGTCTCCGGGAGGGTCAAGCTCAGGCGGGCGTCTTCGAGAGCGCGCTCACGATCTCGTCGACGCGGGTCTTGGCATCGCCGAGGAGCAGCCAGGAGTGCTCTCGGAAGAACAGCGCATCCGGCGCTCTGCTGCAGACCTCATGACGAGAGGCCGGCAGCGAAGCGGTGCACACTCTGGACGGTCGCCTCGTACATCTCCGGGACAGCGGCCCGGAACATCAGATCGCCCGCGTGGCCTGTGCCGGCCACAGTGCGAAACGTTGACTCGACGCCGGCCTCAACGAGGGCGCGGTGGTAGGCGAGCCCCTCGTCACGCAGCGGGTCGAGCTCGTTGACGGAGATGGCATGCGGTGGCAGCCCGGCCAGGTCCTGCGCGGTTGCCTGGATGGGCCAGCAAAGGGGATCGGTGGCGTGCTCGGCACCGGGATCGTAGACCTCGGCGAAAATGGCAGCGGCATCGCAAGCCATGAGGTAGCCATCGTTCTCGACGAGCGACGGAAATGCCGCTTCGCGCTCCTCGGCGCTGCGGCCGTAGAGTCCGGAAATGCACGGGACCAGGGAGTAGACGCCGTCGACGGCCGCAAGCCTTCCCTCGCGCTTGGCGCGAATCGCGGTGGCGAGCGCCAGGTTGCCCCCGCCCGACTCGCCCGCGACTGTGAGTGCGGATATCCCCAGTTCCTCACGGTGCTTGTGCACCCAGTCAAGCGCTGTCGCGCAGTCGTCGAGGCCGGCCGGGAACGGGTGAGGACCGAGTCGGCCACCGCCGTTGCGGAATTCGACGCCGACGACGACAAGACCGCTGGCGGCCAGCTCGTCGTGGAACCGCGCGTAGATGGGGCCCGAGCCTTGGAGCATGACCATGCCGCCCCCGTGCAGATAGACGATGCCGGGCAGTGGGGCGGAGGGAGCCGCGGGCCGCGACACGTACAGCTGAATGTCGTTCCCGGCCGGACCAGAGATCGTCTCGGTGTGGTGGTCAAGGCCGACGACCGGGTCCAGGTCGGCGACGAGCGTGGCAAAGAGCCGCTCGGACCCGGCCTCCGCAGCCGTGACGAACTCAAGAAGTTGCTCCCGCGAGGCGTCGGGGCCGAGCGGGGCAGGCACGGTGTCGTGATCCAAACCGAACCTTGCCAGTGCTTCCACAACTCGTGGATCGGTGCGCGGATCGGTGCGCAGGTTCAGGGCGTCGTCGCCCAGGCGTCCGGGCCGCTCATTCACCTTCGTGCTGTCCGATGTCATCATCACGCCTTCTTTCGCCGCCCGCCCACGGCGGGCCGGTTTGGGTGGATTGAGCAGAGCGCCGACGAACCTCTTGCCACGGGACAAACGGTTCATGGACACCATCTCCGTGCGCCTCACGCGAACTTCAGGGCTCCGGCGTCCACGGGGCGGCCCGGGTGGTTCTCACCGCGGCGCCGAGGTTCAGGTCGAGCGCGTTCGCCCAGACGTCGCCCGAGCCGTCGAAGGGGTCGTCGAACGATTCCTCGGACAAGGACCCGGGTCTCGGGAACTCGCTTGTCAGCAAGGCGCAGATCCGTGTCCCTCCCGCAGGGTGCGCATGGCCCATAAATGAAACACGACAGTATCAGATCAACTTCAGAATGATACATGCATGCATCACTTATGCTCGGTAGAGTGACCTCGGACATGGGAGGCGCGATGAGAGACACCGGCCCCCCGCGACGGGTGCGGGCAGACGCGGAACGCAGCACAGCTCGAATCCTGGAGGCGGCCGAGGCCGTGCTTGCCGTTGACTCGACCGCTTCGCTGGAGCGGATCGCCGAGGCGGCCGGGCTCACCCGAGTCACGATCCACCGCCGTTTCTCCTCCCGGAAAGCCCTCATCGATGCCTTGAGCGCGCGGCTCAATGAGCAATATCTGCTCGCGCTCAAGCAGGCGCGAGCGGAGACAGCGCCCCCGGCGGTTGCACTGCACCGCCTGACGGAGATCATTTTTGAGCTCAAGATCAGCCACCGGTTCACCATGGACCTCAACTCGGACTCCCTGACGGGCAGGCCGCTTCTCAGCCGACAGGCTGCGGACGGTCTCGACGCGCTGTTCGCACGGCTGCACGCCGCCGGAGCGATCACTTCGGCCGACCCGGCATGGGGACGCCAGCTCTATCTGACCCTCCTGTGCGAGGTGGGCGGACTGCCCGAGGACGCGCCCAGCCTGAACTCCGCGGGGAACGACCCGTCAGACGAAGCGGGAGCCCGGACCGATCTGCTGGTATCCACGGTGATCGGCGCCCTCGGCGGACGGAACGGTCGCGCCACGGCCGAGTAGCGGACGGAACCGTCAAGCAACGGCAACGCGCCGCGATGGCACGGGCCTTGCCACAAGACGGGGACGGTGCCCGACTCGGCCGGCCGGTGCTCCCGGTGGCTTCGCATCACGTCCGCGCCACGACATTGCCGGCAGCCAGACATGACGCAGTGTCACTGGTAACCGGCAGCTCCGCACAGATACTGGCTGAACGATGTCTGAAAATACCTGGCGCCTGCTCAGATCTGGTTCGCGCCACCGTCGACGTAGATATTCGCGCCGACGATGTAGCTGCTCTGTTCCGAGGCCAGGAACGCCACGACCGCGGCGGCCTCCTCGGGCTGCCCAATGCGGCCCTTGGCCACGGTCGCGGCGACGTTCTCCTTGACGGCCCGTGCTGTCTCCTCGTCGCCGAAAGCGGCGGTACCGCCGGGAGTCTCGATCAATCCCGGCGAGACCACGTTGACCCGGATGCCACGGTCCTTGAGCTCGTTGGACCACGTCCGCGCGAAGGACCGGACGGCCGCCTTCGACGCCGCGTACGCGCCGAACGCCTCTACTCCGCGGTCGCCGGCCGTCGAGCCGATCAGGATGACCGAGGCCCCGTCGTTGAGCAGCGGCAACGCCTTCTGCACGGTGAACAGCGCGCCTCGGACGTTGACATCGAAGGTGTGGTCGAAGTGCTCCTCGGTGGTCTGTTCCAGCGTCATGAACGATCCGACCGCCGCGTTCGCCACGAGCACGTCCAAACCCCCGCCTCGCGCCCGGACCGCCTCGTAGAGCCGGTCCAGGTCCTCCGGCTTCGAGACGTCGCCGACGACCCCGGTGGCCCGGTCTGCTCCGATGGCCTTGACGGCGGCCGCCAGTTCGGCCTCGCGCCGGCCGGTGACGAACACGTACGCGCCCTCGTCCGCCAGCCGTACGGCGGTGGCCAGACCGATACCGGTGCTGCCCCCGGTGACCACCGACGTCTTGCCTTCCAGCTGTCCCATGTGGGTGTGTCTCCATCACTCTCTCGATGCCGATCCGTTCGATATCGATCCTGCGGGAGGTCGGGGATACTATCCATGATGCAAAGTCCGGCATTCTTTACGTATCGTCCAGGAGGTGTCGTCGGTGCTCGGATTTGGAGATCCAGTGGCTGACTCGATCAGCCTGCTTCGGCCCCGCACGGTGATCGGGCCCAATCTCCGGGCCGCAGGAGAGTGGGCTTTGCGCTTCGACACGTTCCTTCACGTGCGGGTGGGGGGCGTCGTGCGCGGCACGTGCTGGTTGAGCCTTGAAGGGCACGAGCCGGTGCTCCTGCGGGAGGGTGACACCTTCATGCTGGGCAACCCGCCGCCTTACGTGCTGGCCAGCACGCTCGACGCGAGCCCGCGCCCCGCGGAGCAGGTATTGGCAGGTGCCGAGGACGGGTTCGTGCGGATCGGCCCGGAGTCCGAGGAGGACGTCTACCTCTGCGTCGGGCACATCGCGTTCGACGACAGGAACGCGGCCCTCCTGACCAGCCTTCTGCCGCCGCTCGTGATCGTCCGCGTGGCCGATCCTCATGGCAGGCGGCTCGCGCAGCTGACCGATCTCCTGGCCACCGAGGTCGGGGTCGCCGCCGCAGGCGGCCCGCTGGTGCAGAACCACCTCGCACAGATCCTGCTCGTGCACATGCTGCGTGCTCACGCCGCTCAGACAGACCGGCCCACCGGCTGGCTGGGCGCCCTGAACGAGGACGGCATCGGTGCCGCCCTGCGTGCCGTGCACGCGGACGTGGCCCACTCCTGGACCCTCAAGGAACTCGCCGAGATCAGCCACATGTCGCGTTCCGCGTTCGCCCAGGCATTCAAGAACCACGTCGGGACCACGCCGTTGGAGTACCTGATCCAATGGCGCATCAGCCTCGCCCGCGACGCCCTCGCCCGCGACACCCTGTCGATCTCCGAGCTCGCACGCGCCACGGGCTACCTGTCCGAGAGCGCGTTCAGCACCGCGTTCCGCCGCGTGGTCGGCTCATCGCCCACACAGTTCCGAAACCAGGCACGGCAGCCACCGCGCCCGGCCGCGAACAGAAGCTCAAGGAAGCGCCCTGTGCTCAGCGGCGCCGCTCCCGCCGGCGACGCAGACACCAGCACACCGCCCGCCACCACCACCACCACCAGCGACGCGGACATGCGTCATACACGCGACTGCAGTACCAGCGGTGCAGCAGTGGGTGTCGACAGGGCGTAACCGGCGGCCCCTCGACCGCAGTTGAGCTTGGTGTGACGCGCGGCCACTTGAAGAAGATCGGCTCGCGGCGGCGGGCGCTGCCCGTGGGAAAGATCGCGGGCTAGATTCAAACCGCACAGGGGCCCCGCCCGTAGGGCGGTGGCTAGGCATGCAGCTCACCCCACAACCGCCGCTGCCTGCGATGACGCCGGATCAAGCACACCGTCCCCGAACTGGGGAAGCAGCAGGCCAATCGCCAAACGGCGCGGCGGCAACGGCGGCCTACCACCCAACCGGCTCAAGAACTCCCAGGGCCCGAGGTCCCGGAGGCCGGGTCGAGTCTCCCGCGCTTGATTGCGGCATCGACCGCGGCGCCGATGCGGCGCAGTGTCGCCAGTTCGTGCGGCTTCAACTCGTCCATCAGGTACTCGCGCACCGCGGCGACATGTCCAGGCGCGGCGGCCTCGACTTCGTCGAAACCGGCCTCGGTCAGTGTGGTATTGGTGCGTCTGCCGGGGCCCGGGACCCGGGCTCGTGCGAGCAGCCCGCGCTTTTCCAGTCGGCCGACGACATGGGACAACCGTGAGAGCGACGCCGACGTTCGCGCTGCCAGGTCGCTCATCTGGAGGGTGCGAGCCGGCTCCTCGGACAGTACCGAGAGCACCATGTACTCGAAGAATGTCAGTTGGGTCTCGCGCTGCATCCGTGCGTCCAGGGCGGCCGGCAAGCTGATCATGATCGCGGAGTTGGCCAGCCATGCCTCCCGTTCCTCGGGGCTCAGCCATCGTGTCGCGGCGGGCGGCCCGGTTGGCTCCGCCGCCCCCGACGCTTCCGCGGCAGGCCCGGCCTTGTCGGCTTCCCTCTCGCGCCGTGCCCGACTGGCGCGTTGCCCCTTGTCTTCCGCTGCGCTGTCCGCCATGGGGCAACACTAACAGGAGTTGTTGACGCTTCAAGTCGACTGCTGTAATTATTGACGCATCAAGTTCACGTCGATCTCAGGAGCCCTCGACATGCCTGCCCCGGCATGAGCAGTGCGGCCCCACAGACCGGTCCGCGCCTCGATGTGCGGACCGGCGAATTGGTCCAGGAAAGGACTACGGAATGCAGGTCACCTCATTGGGCGGGCTCGAGGTCTCGCGCATCGGACTCGGGGCGATGGGTATGTCGGCGTTCTACACGGGCGCCGGACGTGAGGACGCCGAGTCGATCCGCACGATCCATCGCGCTCTGGACCTCGGCGTCACGCACCTGGACACCGCGGAGGTCTACGGGCCCTACGTGAACGAGGAACTGGTGGGCCGTGCGATCAAGGACCGCCGGGACGAGGTCGTGCTCGCCACCAAGTTCGGCCTCGTCTCCCACACCGGCCGACCGGGCCTGGACAGCACCCCCGCCAACATCCGAGCCGCCGTCGAGGGCTCGCTGCGGCGGCTGGGAACCGACCACATCGACCTCTACTACCAGCACCGGGTCGACCCCGGCACCCCCATCGAGGAGACGGTGGGAGCGTTGAGTGAGTTGGTGGCGGCGGGCAAGGTACGCCACATCGGACTGTCGGAGGCGTCCTCGGCGACGATCCGCCGGGCGCACGCCGTTCATCCGGTGTCCGCCGTCCAGACCGAGTACTCGCTGTGGACCCGCGACCCTGAAGCGGACGTGCTGCCCACGCTACGAGAGCTGGGAATCGGACTGGTTCCCTACTCGCCGCTGGGGCACGGCTTCCTCACCGGTGACATCCGCACTCTCGACGGCCTGGACGCCGCCGACTGGCGGCGTACCAATCCCCGTTTCACCGGGGACAACCTCACGCGTAATCTGCGCATCCTCGACCAGGTGGGCGAGATCGCCGTAGACGTCGCAGCGACGCCCGCCCAGGTCGCGCTGGCCTGGCTGCTCGCACAGGGAGAAGGCATCGCGCCCATTCCGGGAACGAAGCGTGCCGCCCGACTGGAGGAGAACAGCGCCGCCGATCGTATCCGGCTCACCTCCGGCCACATCGCCCGCCTGAAGGATCTGACGCCGGCGTCCGGCGCTCGCCATGCCGAGCCCGACATGGCCGTGATCGACCTTTAGCGAAGGCGCCGGGGCGAAGAACTCCCGCACACGGTCCACCGGCCGAGCCGTTGTGGCTCGGACCAGGTGCCGACGGCAGGACCGGGCACTCGACCCGCAAATGACGCAGGGGCGACCCTCGCGGCACGGATCGGCCGTACCGCGATCA